>CAZKYZ010000124.1:5047-9677 GCA_964557055.1 uncultured Desulfobacterales bacterium | reverse complement strand
AACCACCCGTTCCGGATTTGCTCTAAAAAGGATTGTCGATTCATCGTTTGTTTGTTTCAACTTTATGGTATGCTTATATATCAGATGTGAGAGATAATCAACACGGAGGGTACCCTATGAAAGTTGTTTTACGCCTTTCCACGCTGGTTTTCCTGCTTTTTTGTCTGCAAAGCTGCGCGACGACAATTCCCATCCAGGGGCCGGTGAATCCCGGCACCTATCAAATGGAGTCCGATATGGATACGAACGGCTTCTCGCGAAAAAGCCTCGTGCACATACCGGCAGGGTATGATCCGGCGCAGCAATGGCCGCTGTTGATCGTACTCCACGGCGCATTCTCCACTGGCCGGGAGATGGCAGATGAAACCGGCTTTAACGACCTGGCGGACCGGGAAGGGTTCATCGTCCTTTATCCGGAGGGCATCGGCATCCTCGGGTTTTTGCAGCACTGGAATGCCGGGCACTGCTGCGGCAAGGCCGCTGATGATGGGATTGACGACATGGGATTTCTGGATACCGTTATCGAGAGAGCCGTCCGGCGGTTTTCCGTTGATGAAACCCAAATTTTTCTGGCAGGACATTCCAACGGCGGCATGCTGGCATTTCGATACGCGGCCCTGCATCCGGAACGGTTGGCGGGCATGGCCGCCGTTTCCGCCGCCATTAACAGTAAAACCGAAGACATGTCGGCCTTCCCGGTTCTGCCGGCCCCCCATCGGCCGCTGCCGGTCTGTATCATACATGGCATCGAAGATGACTACATCCCGTTTACCGAAGAAAAAAAATCCGGCAGGCACAAAGACCGGGATTTTTCTTCCGTCGGTGAAGCGATAGACTACTGGATACGGGCCAATGGCTGCGAGAATACACCGGTTCATACCATTCAGCACAACGGTTATGTGAAACAATCGGAATGGTTGAACTGTTCCGGAGATGCTCCGGTGGTTTTGTATGCCATTGAAAACTGGGGGCACGACTGGCCGGGCCGCGAACAGATTTCTGCCGCAGGACCGGAAGCCGGCGATGACGGTTTCGACGCCGCCGAAACCATATGGAATTTTTTCCAGAGCCGAAAGAAAAGATTATAGATTGCTGCATTTCCCGAAGCATCGATCTACCAAGAACAGAAGCGTCAGAGAATAATTGTATACCTTCCCATGTAATACTTTTGTAAAACCGTGTGTCTCGGTTTTACATTTGTATGCCGACAAGTCATACTCTCCCGACGGTAAATTCTTCTAACAAGTAAGCCATGGAGCCATAATTGGGCTACACCATCTTCGACACCCCCGTTGTCCGGACCTTTATACGCTGGATCTGTTTGTTTTTGCTGAAAGTTTCTGGTTGGAAATCGGAGGGCGCCCTGCCTCCTATTTCCAAATTCGTTCTCATCGCCGCACCTCACACATCCAATTGGGATTTCCCCATCATGATGTTCATTGCCTTTAAATTACGGGCAAAAGTCTATTGGATGGGTAAGGCTGCGATATTTAATAAGCCTTTCGGGACCCTTTTTAAATGGCTGGGAGGCATCCCCATCGATCGCAACAAAACCAATAATACCGTTTCCCAGATGGTGGCAAAATTCGATGAATCCGACCAGCTGATTGTGATCATTCCCCCGTCAGGCACCCGCAAACGGGTCCCCCACTGGAAGTCGGGTTTTTACCATATCGCCAACCAGACCGGTGTTCCCATTGTGCTTGGATTTCTTGATTACGCAAAAAAACGCGGCGGGATCGGGCCGACGGTATTCCCTACCGGCGATGTGAACAACGATATGGCGGTCATCCAACAGTTCTATTCCGAAATCGAAGGCAAATACCCCGAAAAAGCGATTCAATCCGACCCGATTAAGGGTCAAATTTTTTCCTGACTTTTATTATGTCTTCCAGATAATTGGACGAATCTGAACAAAATCGAGTACCCTGAGGATTGGGCAAGCACGACCCGCCCCCTTTAACGCATTCATCCCTTACCCAACCATCTATAAGCATTTGGTAGCGTCGCCCCCTGATCGAATAATCGATCCCCTTTTACGATTAAAAGTACAGACCAAAATAATTCGCAAAACGAAACGATCGATATCGGACGGGATGTTATTGGGCTCATCGGTATAGGGATCGCAGGGGGGGTTGGAAAATGACAATCTTTCACTTGGCAACCGATGACAGAAATTGTACCATTGGAAAAATGACAACTCTGGAAGACAAACATTCGACATATCAGGTGAAAGGCGGGGGCCGTCTATGAAAGCAGAAAACTACGAGAAACTGTTTACCTTATTGCTCAAATCGGCCAAACAGATTTCCATGGGCGTCTATGATGACAGCGACAAGCTGATTGAGCTAACCAAGGAGGGTAAATACCCTCAGATGGTCTCCGAACTGGCTGAAGCGTTCAGCATGATGATGGTTCGGGTCGAATCCCGCGAGTACAGGCTGGAACAGTTAATCGAGGAGTTGGAAGAAAAAAACAAAAAACTTAAAGAAATGCTGCTTATCATCAAAGAATCTGAAAGACTGGCCCGGGATATGGAGATCGCCGCCAAAATCCAAAAAAGCATGTTACCGGAAACTCCTCCCCAGATCGAAGGCGTTGAATTGGCAGGACGTTGCGTGCCGGCAAAAAACGTTGGCGGGGACTATTTCGACTACTTCAAAATGAAAAATAAAAAACTCGGAGTTTGTATCGCTGATGTTTCCGGTCACAATGTTGGTTCAGCACTCGTCATGGCGATCACCCGGCAGGCTCTCCGGTTTGAAAGCAAGCACAGCGAATCGGTTTCCGAGATCCTGGCTGAAACCAATATTGCCGTGTTTGATGATCTCAGCAACGCTGGTTTATTCATCACTGCCTTTTGTGTCGGGTACGACACGACATCCAGGGAACTGACCTGGGCAAACGGCGGCCATAACATGCCGATTCTGTGGCGGGCTGAGACAAAGGAAATCGAATGTCTGGATGCGGATGGGATGATTCTTGGTCTGCTTGATGATGTGGCCTTTGAAGAACGCCGGACTACCCTTGCACCGGGGGATATCCTCCTGCTCTACACCGATGGCATTACAGAAGGAAAAAACGCATCCGGCAAAATGTATGGGGAGGAGAGACTGTTCGATCTTGTCCGTGAGAATGCCCTGCTCAGCGCGCAGGAACTCATAGATCTCATCTATACAACGGCAGAGCACTGGGGTACAGGTGTGGAACAGTATGACGACGTAACAGCTACGATACTGAAGGTGGTGTCCTGAAGATAAACGGAAACGTTATAGTTTACTGCGCCCCACCGATTCGACATCGCTCTGGATTTATTTTTATCTATGATGTCAAGGGTTTCAAATATCAGCATGAACGATAACAAGACTGTTAATGCCTGTTTCGACTTGAAATTTTAATTGGTCACCATCATGTGTAAAAGGTATCTCTCTTTCCACTTTCCAGTCTGGATCGGATTGCGTCACGTTCAGCACCTTTTTACCATCAGGCCATGGAATTGATAAATCGATAATTACCGGTTCGACCCTTCTATTTTCATTTTCCACCCACCCATAGTTGAGAAGATGCAGGATTGTTTTATTATCCTTCTGGTATGTTTGTACATAAATACCAACGTTTCCCTCAATTAGCGAAAAAACGCCCGAAGCCTCCAGGAGCTGCTTCGTTTCATGTAAAATGTTTGAATCTTCGTGGTTAATGTATTCCTTTCCAGGAAGATTGCTTATAAAAGAGAGCTGTCCCTTGTCTGCATCCGCGCCCCTGTCATCCGATGGCAGCATATCTTCCCAAACCGGTTTTTCCCGTTTATGGCCCAACACATCATATGTTCCACTATCATTCCCGGTAACAACCAATCTTCCCCCGTTCGACACATAGGAACGCAGCAGTTCCTTTTCCCTATCGGATATGGATACGGCTCTTGGTAAGATAATGGCACGGTATTGAAACAATTCATCCGCAGCCACCTGGTTTATAGAAAGAATGTCGAAGGGGACATGGTTTCTTATCATCATAATAGCCCACCCCCGATACTCTGACAGGTAATTGGCATATAAAAGGCTGGCCTCCGGCGTTTTTACCCACCATCGATAAGCAGGGCTGGGTTTGCCCTTGGACGTGTAAAAACCGCCGTCCAAATGGCCATCGATCAGATTCCTTGTTGCCGGGGAATACAGTATGGCTACAGGAGCGTTTGATTCTGAATTGAAAATCGAATCTGAATTTTTTCGAAGCCATTGAAACATTTTGGTTCTGTACTCACAACCGACGGATGTGCACATCTGTGGAATCCTGGTTTCATAAGGATTACACTGGGCTGCGAAAACAGAGGCCATTACCAAGCGGGCATCCTCCTCTCGAAAACCGTATGAAAAAGCCCAGCAGGCACTCTCTTTTGTAACGCCTTTGCAATACTTATAGGCCGTAAACATGCATAGCCAATCCATCAGACTGGCATCTTTCATGCTCGTGGTATCGCTGATGGCATCGACCTCCCAGACAATATCGAGATCAGGGCTGAAATATGTGGCATCCAGGCCTTCTCGCGTATTAATCAGGTGGTCTGTACTGACGACTTCGATAATAGAACGTATTTCAGAATTCACTTTTTTAGCAGCAGCATGCGCCCCAT
>CAZKYZ010000124.1:0-5037 GCA_964557055.1 uncultured Desulfobacterales bacterium | reverse complement strand
GCGCTGAAACGACTTTTCAGAAAAATTGATTTTATCCGGAAATTTCATACCGGTGTCAGCTTCAAACTTATGGATACACCAGGAATCTGCACACGGCCACTTTCCGACAATCGAATTAAAAAGCGGCACATCGAACCATATGCCGTCCACACCGGTCCTGGCGAGTTTTTCAACACGCCGGCAATAATAATCGCGATAGGGGGAATTTGGGCATAACCACGCACTTTCGTCGGTCGGTTCCACCCAAAATGCCTTTGTTCCATAAAAGTAATTTTGGGTTTTCCGGTCAAAATTGACCTGGACCCAGTCCGGATGATCTTTCTGCATGGATTCCTTGTTGATCATTCCATCGGGTGTGACCGATTCCAACGTGGGGTAATACCATACGACCTTCAATCCCTTTTCATGGGCCATTCGAACGACTTTACGAATGAAAGCAACCTGCTTTTCAAACCCATTATTGTCCATATAATCCGAAAGCGATGTATCACATTCCAGAACGTTGACCCCTTGACGGCGATAATCTTCCAATAGCTCTTCCAGTTCCGGTTCCGTGATCGTTTCATGAAGCCCCAGTCCGGCGATCCTGGCTGATTGAAGCCAGTTGGATGCATTGACGATTGCCAACTGTGGAAACAGAAAAAAAATGACGGTAAAAATGAAGGCGACCCGGACAATTCTTAGCTGGAATGTGATCATTTGATATCTCACAGTCGATTTCTCCTAAATCCCCGAAAGTAATGGTGAAGCCATTTTTGAAAATAATTCTCAGAATGCCCAGGTCGCAGTGAACATACCACCATAGGTTTTTGTTTTACCGCTGAACGGTCTAATCCCAGGCTGTGGTTTTGGTGATGTTTTTTCGAACTCTGAAAAAACGTAAAAACCGATCTGGTTATGCGTATCCGGATTTTCGTAGTGGATCCCGGTCTTTCCGCCGACCAGGTAGTTCAGTGTCGTCCCTATCCCTCCGTAGCCTTCAAATTTAAAGAACAAATTCTCACGTAATTTCTGGCTCAAATACAACGTCAGGAGGTGCCGAACTTCATCATAATAATTCTCATAGTAAATGTTCTCTTCATCATCGTCGATATATTCGATCCTGTAGCTGGCATCAATCCTTGTATCTTGTGGATGCCTTAGATAGCCGACGCGGTTTCCTTTGTAGTCGTATATGGCGTTGGTGGCAAATATCGGGTAGAATATCTCTGCCCCCAACCGGTTACGATTGTTACCGCCGTCGATCCAACCGTGCTCGTAAAAGGCAGACACTCTCGTTCCATCGGACCGGAAGTAGTATAAGTCCAAACCGGCATTGTTGTTCTGCATGCGCCGGGCGTAAGCAGGTAGGTCTTCCATTAGTTGACTGCGAAAATGCAGGAGAAAGCCAAAGTTTTGGTAAAAACGGTTATCCAATTCAAGGCCGCCGACGAACACGGCTCCCCCTAAATCTTCTGATAACCATTGGTAACCGGGAATGTTCGCCACATCGACACCAATGCCATTCACAGTGTCGGAGTCATCGATATATTCGAAACCGGCATAGGCTTTCAGTTCAGTTTCTCCGTGACGATACCGATCTCGAAAAGAGACCACGGGGCTGACGGAATGGATATCTGTATCGCCTGAGAGAAAATCCTCCTCAGGTTTATAGTTTATATTTTTGTAGCGTACGCTTGTCTCCAAATCGGCGTTTCGGTTTAAAAAATATTTACGGTACGCCAACCTGCCGCCAACAGTAGTTTCTTTATCATAATCGCCGTCAGCCACCTGATAAAGGGAATCGAACTTCAACTCGTCAAACAGTTTCAGTGAATGTCGGTAGTCGCGACATGTTTTTGCATACTCACAATACAGATCACGGGAAAAATCCTCTGAAAGGACATCTTCTAACTGGTTGATTTTGCTTAACTGGTCTCCATCCCTGCCGTAAATCCGCGCCAACCGTTTTTTATGTATCGTTTTTTCCGGGAATTGACCGACAATATTTTCTTGTGTGAGAGTTTCCTCCCAGAGGTTATCTTTTTTCCACTGCAACATGGCCAGTCTGTTCAAATTTTCATAATCGTTCGGGTCGGTCCTTGCCAACTGACGCCTTACCTCCTCCTCCTCATGAGGCATGCTCTGGTCATGGTATAGGTAACCGAGCTTCCGTAAAGCAGTTACATTATCAGGATCAATGACCACGATTTCCCTTCCGGCCATAATTTCCTGAATCGGCATTTGATAAGCCCTGTAGATCTCCATGAGAACCAGGCGAACATCGATATCATTGGGTTTTAACGCTGCCGCCTTTTCCAGCACATTGATGGCATAAGCCCAATTTTTCGATGAAATGGCCATCTCCCCGAGCTTAAACAGGACATCGGTATTTTGCGGATCCGCCTTGTGTACCTGTTGAAGTTTATATATGGCGGCATCGACTTTTCCTCTTTCAAACAACCTCATGGCATCATCGATCTTGCCCTGAAGTGCCTTTGCGTCACGGTCCGCTGTAACCCCGATACAAGGCCAGAAAAAAAACAGAAACAAAACGATGCAAAGAAAAAAATTCGGTTTCTTCATAAAGGTCATTGCCGAGTTAATCCTTTGGTTGCAGTGTCAAAGCATATGTTGATTTGGGGGGCTCCAAATTGCATTCAAAATTGAAATGCCCTTCGCCGTTTGCAATGAGGTCATCTCCATAAACAGGTGTATTTTGGGAATCGGACAAAATGACCGTATATCGCTTTCCGGGTATCAATCCGCCGAATTCAAAGAAGCCTTTCCCAAACCCCGAAACGAAGAGCATGAAAACGTCGTTATTTCTTTCATAGTCATCGATTTTGTATGTAGATTGCACAAGATAAGGAATTGTCACAGGTGTGTCCCCGAAAACGATTTTCCATGGTTGCTTCCCTGCCAGATGAACGTAGGTTTGCCCTTGATATGGAAAATATCCAACAACTCCTTTTGATCTTGTCACGTCCGGATATATATCTTTATTGAACCGTATGGTTTTAAGTTGTCCGCCATTTTCAATAAAAACGGCTTCATCTTCTCTCCAGAGCCTTGTTTCAAAATAATCTTCCGCAATACTGACATATTCACTGGCATACAGCCCTGCGAATTTTCCTTTCCGGAAATAATCCAGGGCAACCTTGCAGCCATCCAGGCTCGCGTGCTTTATACCGGCATAGAAGTGATAGTACAGGTTCATCGGCAGAATCCGCCGGGGTGTTTCGGTCTTTTCAAAATGATTGATCACTTTTTTCTGGCCGCCCCAGTCACCGGTCAGGAACAAGGAATAGAGATAGTCGTTTTGGGCAGATGTATGAAATTGCCGGAACGACGCATATGGGGTGGACAAGGGGCAGAGTCCCGCAATGGATGGGTGTTCATCGTCATAGATCGGGTCGCCGCCGTTGATGTTCTTGAGGCCGGAGGCCTTGATGACCTTTAGGGCTCTTTCATCCGGATTGCACTCACCAGACCAGAAGAGCACGTTGCATGCCTTTCCCTCGGGAGCGAGGTTCTCGTTAATAAAAAGTTTGGTCCCCCAAACTTCCGATACATAATCCTGGGGGCGATAATCGATTTTCCAGGGGTATTCTTTGGGATTAACAATATAGGGATCGCCAAGCACCCAGTTGAAAGGGTGGGTCGTGGCATGAGAGGCAATCTCCACATTGGGCAGGGCGAATATTTCTCGGCTGAGTTCCAGAAGCGGGCTGTAGTACTCATTACCGGCCGTTTCCATTTGAATGGAGATCACAGATGCCGAAAACGGCAGGTCCCTGTATGGTTTGAAATGCTCTTCCAGCACAAACTTGGCGGCAAAATGCGCCTTGTCGATAAGGGATATGGACCGTAGCGCATCACCGTCAATATGCGTGTAGTAGATCCTTGATCCGTTAAGAGTGGTATAGTCCGGTACGGGCATGTCTTTCAGATCCAGGGCTTTTGAAAAAAACTGATACGGATCAACAATCCACGCGCCCAGCGTCGGTGCCTCGGCAATTTCCGGCTGGACTTCCTTATTCAATGCTTTACGTACAAGAGCAACGCGCTCAGCGTCTCCAGGAGGGAAATAAAAAGCACTGTTCTCAAGTGCCACGCCACCAGATGGACCGGTTACCACAAGATCAACGCGGCTGCTGTATTTATCCTCCACTGAAAAGTGGACCTGGTTTTCCGGATTGGTTGAAACATATTTATGTGTATATTGAATGTACTCATTATCCATCTGTTTCTCAAAACCGATCATTTCCGCATCTTGCTGGATAATCTCCGGGAAATACTCTGCCCTCGCAAGGTTTAAATTACTGTATTCTATCCCCAGTGCCCGGAATACTTTCTTAGTTACATCAACATCTGTCTGGTTTTCTTTATCGACACCGGCCCCGTAGTCCTGAATGATTACGACTTTTAGGCCGTTATTGATTTGTTGAATCAACCAGTTACCATATCCCTCAGCTTGAAGCATAAACGGTGTTGCATGCCATGTTACGACGCCCCTGTATTTTCTCATTTTCTCGTCATCAGGCAGACCGTCTTCCACCGCATGGTAATCGACGATCACGCCCAGATGATTCAAAGCGAGCTCCGCACGGTCATACAGAGGGATATCTTCCAGCTTCGGAGATTCACTTTTCTTGTACAGAGCAAGAACATGCCTTTTGATTTCTCCTGGGATCTCCACCCATTTTTTTTCAGGCGGAACTTCAGGCAATGGATTCTCGGCAAGCAACTCACGGTGGCTTTTGATTTTATAGGTCGGCACTTCCGGAGCCTGCCCTGCAAAGCCTTCGCGTATAAATCTTTCCAAGTCTACGCGTTGCAGCATTTTTCCAGACCTTGGATCCCAAAAATAACCGTAGCTCTCCAGAATCATACCGCCAAAAGGGGTATGCACCACAAAAGCGCTTTTGGAATCGATCATATCTGTCCGTTCAATTTCCAGGTAGATCTTGTTGGCGGGATTGACGCTTTTGTAATGCTGGTAGTAGTTGAGGCTTTCGGGGGATAGACTGGCCTGGTACTCCGCCATATCTTTAT
>CAZKYZ010000123.1:0-9683 GCA_964557055.1 uncultured Desulfobacterales bacterium | reverse complement strand
ATTCTGTTGGTCATATTGCTGTTCAAACCCCACGGACTCTTTGGGATACACGAAATCGAACGGGTATAAACGATGTCGACAAATCGATGGCTGGCAACAGGAAACTATTTTACCACCTACCGGGAAGAGCAGCGCATCTTCTTCACCCACCTGGACAAGATTATTTTTACATTGTTTCTGGCGGCACTGTTCGCCTGGCCGCTCATGTTCGAACTCAGCAACAAGTACATGCTGGTAATCGACAATATCCTGATTGCCATCGTCGCCGTAATCGGGCTGAACATCGTTACCGGGTTTACCGGGTTGATTTCCATCGGCCATGCCGCCTTCGTAGGTGTGGGCGCTTACACCCTTGCGTCTTTCAGCCAGACAATCGGGGCAGACCATGTTTTCGTGACCCACTGGTGGCCGGTAGCGATTATTATCTCCGGGCTGGTGGGGGCTGTCTTCGGGGGTATTGTCGGACTGCCGGCCCTGCGGTTGAAACACCTCTACCTGGCCATTGCCACCCTCTCTTTCCAGATGATTTTCCAGTGGACCATTAATTTCATGAACTTTTTCGACCAGGGCCAGACGATTTCCGTGGGACGGGTTTTCTGGCTCACCGGCAAAGTCGAACGCGAAGACCACTACCTGTTCTGGTACTATGTGGTCCTGGTTATCATCGTACTTACCGGGTTCGGTGTCCGCAATCTGCTGCGCACCCGCTATGGCCGCTGCCTCATCGCGGTCCGCGACAACGACAGGGCCGCCGATGCCATGGGAATACACCCGGGATTCACCAAAGTGTATGCATTCGCCCTGGCCGGCTTTATGGCCGGGGTGGCCGGCGCGCTACATGCGTACCTGTACAAGGGGGTTGGAATGGAATCCTTCACCCTGCACGAATCGATCACCTATCTGGCGATGGCCATTGTAGGCGGATTGGGAACCCTCAACGGTTCCTTCTGGGGGCCGGTGGCCATCAAGGCGCTGGATCTCGGGGTAGAGCACTTTTCCGAGCAGGCCGGACACCTGTTTCCGGATGCCATGAACCTGACCACGGCCTTTCGGCCGTTCTCGTTCGGCCTGGTCATTGTACTGTTTTTGATGTTTGAACCACGCGGAATTGCCAACTGGTGGCGGATTGTCAAATCCTATACCAAGTTATGGCCATTTCGGTACTGAGAAGTTTTATTTCTCGTTGTCGGACGTTCTGTTGAACAATTCTATGCATCACTTGAACACAAATTGATTCAACGAATACTAACCTAATAAATGGGGGAGAGTGAAAAATGACCAAAAAAACTTTTATCTTGGGAATTATTCTTTGTTGTACTGCTTGTATATTACTTGCTTGTGGCGACAGTCAGAAGGTGGCCGACCTTCAAAAGAAAGTGGATCAACTTACCGCGGAAAAAGCGGCCTTGGAGGAAAAACTGGCAGAGACACTAGCTACGCCGGTGGCAGCCGAACCGCAAACCTATAAGCTGGCCCTCTCACTAGCCATCACCGGTCCAACTTCCGATGCCGGAAACCCTTACGCCAAAGGCGTTGAAGACTATTTCAAGTATGTCAACGACAACAAAATTCTGGGCGATGACCAAATTGAGTGTACTATTCGCGACGACCAGTACAAAACAGACGTCACCAAGCGAAACTTTGAAGATTTCCTCGATATGGGGATTGTCTTCTACCTCAACTACTCCACCGGCAGCACCCTGGCCCTGAAACAGGATTTCGAGGAAAACCAAATGCCCACCATACCGGCCTCTTTCCACGCCGGAAACCTGATTGATTCCAACTATATCTTCCTGCCGATCGCCTCTTATTCCGCGCAGTTCATCGGTCTGGGCGAATACGTAGCCAATAACCACAAAGGTGATAAAGCCAAAGTTGCCCTGTTCATCCATCCTTCCGCATTCGGCCGCGGTCCGGTTGAAGACCTCCAAAAAGCGGTTGCAGCGGGCCTCAACATAGAGATCGTGGAAGTTGTGGAACACGGCACGGATCTCGACAACACGGCCATGCTGCAGCGGCTGAACAGCAAAGGCGTCCAGTATGTGATCTGTCAGACAGTCCAGTCCCCGGTTGCGGTTATGTTGAACGACTCCCAGCGCCTGGGCCTGACGGCTGGTTCTTTTGGAGAAGCAGGAAAACTGACCTTTTTGGGCGCCCATTACACCGGCGGCAACGACCTGATCGCTTTGGCCGGAGCCGGGGCGGAAAACTTTTACTGGACCACCAGCTATATCATCACCTCGGAAGATGGCCCCGGCAAGGACTTCCAGCTCGATCTGGCCAAAAAATATGATCGCGATGAGAAAACGGCCAATTCCCACAATTACGCCAACGGAATTATGGTTGCCCAGGTAGCCGCAGAGGCGATCAGGCGTGCCAAAGAAGCCGGCAAAGAGATCAGCAAAGAAACCCTGTACGCAGAAATGCTGGGGATGAACGGAGAAAATGAATTTTTGACGGTCACTACCGTTGGACCGGTTACCTATTCCCAAACCGACAAGGAAGGCGTTGACACGCTGCAGCTCTATTCCGTTCAGGGCGGTACGTTCAAGTCCATAGGAAAACCGTTTATTCCTGAATATGTAAAAAAAATAAAATAGCAGCAATTACTCGGAACCCGTATCGTATCCGTTTTCATGATCGGTTCCCGCTGCTGAACCCGATTGCTCCTTTCCCCGTCACCTGGTGCTTTACCGGGTGCCGGGGATAATGGGCGCGTCATCCGGAAGAAACATTACAATATGGAAAACAAAAAGACCAAAACCCCTCTACTGGATGTCAACAACATCGAAGTCGTCTATAACGACATCGTTCAGGTGCTGCGGGGCGTCAGCCTCGAGGTGCACCACGGCAGTATCGTTTCTTTACTCGGCACAAACGGGGCCGGAAAGACAACCACCCTGCGGGCCATCAGCGGCCTGTTGAAACCCGAAAACGGTTTTATCCGGGAAGGCATTATTCATTTCGACGGACACGATATTACCAACCTGCTGGGGACCCACATCGTAAAATTCGGGGCGGTAATGGTCCCGGAGGGCCGTCGGGTATTTAAACATCTTACCGTGGATGAAAATATTATTGTCGGCTCCATTACCAGAAAAGACGGCAATCAGAATATCAAAAACGACCATGAAAAGATGTATGAGCATTTCCCCCGACTGAAGAAAATACCCAACCGTATGGCCGGCTACTGCTCCGGCGGGGAACAGCAGATGATCGCCATCGCCAGGGCCCTGATGGCCGCGCCGAAAATGCTGATGCTGGATGAGCCGTCCCTGGGTCTGGCCCCTCTGCTGGTAAAGGAGATTTTTGAAAACGTCCAGGTCATCAACAAAGAGTTGGGCACTACCATTCTGGTAGTCGAGCAGAATGCGAAAATCGCCCTGGAGATTTCGGATTATGCCTATATCATGGAATCCGGAAAAGTTGTCCTGGAAGGACCTTCAAAAGAGCTCAAGGACAATCCCGATGTGAAGGAATTCTACATGGGCATCACCCAGGGCGGCGGCCGCAAATCCTTCAAGGAAGTCAAATCCTACAAGCGCAGGAAACGGTGGATGTAAACGATCCGTTCGTTACGCCCCGTCAGGGGAAATTTATCGATTGAAAACCCAACAGGTTCCAATCTTCAGGAAGGGGAATGGAAATGAAATTTCTGGTTGCATACAACGGATCATGGGTCGCCCAGAGAGCTCTTGACCTGGCAAAGACGCATGCGAAAGCCTTTAATGCGGAAGTTTTGATCATCACTTCCACGGAAGGCGGTTCACGGGAAAAACCGGAGGAGATCGCAAAGGCGAAGCTAGATCTGGACAATGCTCTGGAAACCATGCGGTCGGCTGGAATAACCTGCGAGGGGTATGAGCTGGCCCGCGGCCTCTCACCGGCGGAGGATCTGGTGCTGTTTGCCGAGGAAAATGACGTGGACCAGATCTATGTCGGAATTGAAAAGCGGTCGAAAGTCGGCAAAATTCTGCTCGGATCCACCGCCCAATACATCATATTAAAAGCACATTGCCCGGTGATCACCGTCAAGTAGCCCCTTTCGTTGCATAAAAAAAACTTGCCGAAGTCGTTTCCATCCGCAAATGGCCTTTTTTTCCCATACCTGCGTCGCTCAACACAACAGTTTTTGCGGCTTACCCGGGTACGCATCCGCACAATTGCTTGCTTTTCTGGACCTTAAGTACAAAAATTCTCGTTTCCGGACTGGAAACGTCCATAGGTGCCATTACCTTACAACAGTTACTTTTTTCCTTTTTTCTTCTTCCCAACACATTCCTTTTCCTTCCCGGAAACTTTCGCCTCACTGGGCACTGCGTCGGATACCGTTTTATAGATACTGCGGAATGACTCATCGAAACCAACCGGCGATATCCGGCCGATTTCAATGAATTTGACAACAATTTCCTTGGTGGTTCTCAAAATCTGCTCATCAATGGAAGCCATCACGGTTCTCCTATATAATATTTAATAAAATTAGTTTGTTATCAAACATAACTTGTGTTGTCAACCGGTCAGCGAAAAGATGGCTCTTCCGAATCTTAAGACCTGCCTGAGTTTTTATTGAATTCTAGCCGTCCCCCGTCAGCGCCTGCCGGTAGAGGTTGATCAACGTCTCCGCTTCCTCCCGGTTCGAAATCCGCTTGATGCTTTCCCGAAAATGACTGCTGTGGCGCATTCCCTTGACAAACCAGCCCAACCGGCTGCGCATGATTCGGCAGGCATGCGTTTCGCCGTAGTACTGCACGGCACCGTGAAGGTAGATCAGCATCATATCAATTTTTTCTCCCGGGCCGGCCGACGTCGGCCTCCGCCCTTCCAGCAGCGCATTGACCTGGTCGAAAATCCAGGGATTGGCGATGGCGGCCCGGCCGATCATCACCGCATCGCAACCGGTGGTTTCCAGCATATCTACAGCATCCCTCGGCTCAGCGATATCCCCGTTCCCGATAACGGGAATGTCAACCACCTGTTTCACCTTTCGGATGACAGACCAGTCCGCGTGCCCGCCAAAGCCCTGGGTCGCCATCCTGGGGTGAACGGCGACAGCATCCACCCCGTTGTCTTGTGCGATCCTGGAAATCTCCAGCGCCTGGGTGCCCGCAAGATCCCACCCGGACCTGATTTTAATGGTCAGCGGTATGGAAACTGCGTCCCGCACGGCTTTGATTACAGCCTCCGCCGTTTTGGGGCGTTTCATCAGCGCCGACCCCGACCCGATCTTGAGTACTTTCTTTACCGAACATCCAAAATTAATGTCGAGAATATCGGCCCCGGAAGCTTGCACCATAGCCGCGGCTTCCGCCATAATGGCTGGGTCCGACCCAAAAATCTGGATGGACAATGGTTTTTCTTCCGGCAGGCTGTCCAGCATTTTCAAGGTTTTGCCGGACCGGTAGATCAGTCCACTGGCGCTGATCATCTCCGAGCAGACCAGGCCTGCTCCGTTTCGTTTAGCAACCCTACGAAACGGCAGGTCGGTAATTCCCGCCAGGGGCGCCAGCACCGTCCGGCTGTCGACATATACCTTTCCAATGGTAAAGCTATTGCCCATCAGTCTTCTTCCCTTCTCTTCGGGCTGACCGGATTGGCATAGCAAAACAGGCAATCATGATAGCAGGGGTGCTTGCTGTATGAACCGATATCAACGGACAGGCCGCATCCGCAACCCTGTTTCACCCGTTGACCCCGGTCAGGCTGAAGAGAAATATGGCCTCCGAACAATTCAGCCAGCAAATGACTGGGTATGCAGGAACTGGCGGAAATGGTTGAACTCCGTGGCATCTTCTTCATCAAAGAGGCTTCACAACATGTAGACAGGGAAATCTTTCTGTCTGACAGCGTCTTTTCCATCTGCAGCAGCAACCTGCATTTCTCTTCGTCCGATGGATCCACCAGGGTGAGATCCGGTACCCCGGCCACCCGCCGTTTCACCTTGGCATAGATATCCAGAAAACTGGTGACACAACGCGTGATTCCGGCACCGGCGGCCGCATCCGCAATCTCCACAAAGCTCCCCAGATTATTTCCTGCTGTTCCACTGCTATCCGTATTAAATATAATGGGGTCAAACCGCCAGGTAACGGTTCCCGGATCAAAACGTCTGCACAAACACTCCAGTTGTTGTATTCGCCGGGAAAGATCCGGAACACCGGGTTCCAGTCTTGTTGATGGAGAATTGACGGTAAAATTGAAAAACAGGTGATACCCGGCTTTCCGAAGACGTTCACCATAACCATTTTCCAAAAATGGCTGAAAGTTTTTGGACCAGAACACAATGGTGTGAACATTTTCGACCGTGCAGTCCACCCGGGAAACCTGCCGGCTGAAAGGATTGACAACCTCGAAGCACCCCTCACGGATGCCATGCATAAACCAATCCATATAAAATGCGGGTATATCCGTGCGACGGGAAGCGGAAAGTACAATCTTGTGTTTGTGGTGGATCACCGGTTACTCTTTTTTCTTAAGATCCGCAAACGAGATTACCTTGGAATTGCCCTTGCCCATTTCCCGGGATATCTCTTCAACATCTGGTTGCAGCCCGGCGCCAATCTGGCGCTCCACCTTTTCTATCCGCATCTGCTTGCCCTGCATGGTAAACATTTCGCCATTGATATAGATATCCCGCAGGATCCAGGTGACCGTCTGAAGGGGAATCTGCAAAATGAGCAGTTCAATCTGAAACCAGCCCCTTTTCACATCCGGCATTATCTCCTCTACACGGGCAAAAAACAGTGGCTTGTTTTCCATGTGTACCAGAACGATATCATTTTCCGTGGTCATCATTCTTCCTGTTCGTTTAGCGGTCTTTTGAAAAGGCTTGTAGAAGCCATCTAAAAAAACAGTTCTTTGAGATGGTTTCTACAAATAATCGCTGTTATTGCATGCCTCAAATCCCCTGTAAACCTTATAGTTGCATAAACATCGGCCTTCCGCAATTCACAGGCGCCTTTTGAAAAAAATTGAACCGCATAGCGTTTTTTCTTTCCCGTCCTTGCACTGGTCCGCAAGGAATGTTACTTTATCCCCATCTGAACATTTCCATTTGAGAATCCATTATGGCCATCAACTATAGAACCCACATCATGGAGACCGATGTACTGATCATCGGCGGCGGCGCCACCGGGACCGGTATCGCCCGGGACCTCGCGCTTCGCGGCGTTGCCTGTATTCTGGTGGAAATGCGGGACATCAATTCCGGCGCGTCCGGCGCTAATCACGGGTTGCTGCACAGTGGTGCCCGATATGTATCCAACGACCCCGAAGCCTCCCGGGAATGCGCTGTGGAAGGCACCCTTTTGAAAAAAATGGCCCCCCAGTGCATCGACAATACCGGTGGTCTCTTTGTAGCCCTGGCGGGAGACGATGAATCGTTTATTGCCGATTTTCCAAACTTCTGCCGGGCCGCCGGAGTCCCCGTCAAAGCCCTTGACATTCGCGATGCAAAGGAAATGGAACCCGCTCTGGCCAACAACATTATTGCAGCTTATGCCGTAGAAGACGCCAGTATTGATCCCTTTAAACTATCCCTGGAAAACATGACAGATGCCCGCAAACATGGGGCTCGCCTGCTGCGCTATACCACAGCCACCTCTTTCGAGATCCGTGGGCACAGGATTACGACCACCAGCCTGGTCAATACCCGTACCGGAGAAAAATTCCAGATACAGGCTAGAGAGATCATCAGCGCTTCCGGGGCCTGGGCTGGAATAGTGGCCGAAATGGCCGGCATCGCCGTTCCCATGCTCTGTTCCAAGGGAAGCCTCCTGGTGACTCACAGCCGCATTACCGAAAGGGTTATCAACCGCCTGCGAAAACCATCAGACGCCGATATTGTGGTCCCCGGCGGAACGGTTTCCATCGCCGGAACAACCTCCGTAAAAGTCGCTTCGCCAAACAAAATTCGGCCAACAATCGATGAGGTCGATCATATCGTGCGTGAAGCTGCCCAAATGCTTCCCGTCCTGGAGACAACCCGTTATATCCGCGCCTATTGCGGAGTCCGCCCCTTAATGTCTTCTCCGGGCACAGGCGACGGAAGGGCGGTCAGCCGCGGATTCATTCTTCTGGATCACAGCATAGACGGTGTCGAAAACCTGACCTCCATTACCGGCGGCAAACTGACCACCTACCGATTAATGGCGGAGAAAGCTGTAGACCTGGTTTGTGAACGCCTCGATGTCAGGCAGCCCTGCCGGACAGCCACACAACCGCTTCCGGAAGCTACCGCTGCCGACTGGACCGAACCGGGTCGATCTCCAAAAAAATGGATGGAAAACCACGACCCAAACGATCTGCTTCTCTGTGAATGCGAGATGGTCCCCAAAAGCACAGTCGATATATTGGTAAAATCCATCCGGGAACAACACCATACACCGGACCTGAAAACCATCGGACTGCGCAGCCGTATCGGCAAAGGTGCCTGTCAGGGAACTTTTTGCAGCACCCGCCTGCTGGCCTACCTGTATGATCTTGGCGAACTGGCGGAAGACCAGGGTCTCTATCAGCTGCCCGAGTTTCTGGACGAGCGCTGGCGGGGGCAGCGCTGCATATTCTGGGGCGGTCAACTGATCCAGGCAGAACTCCAGGAAGCACTGCACTCCGGATTGCTGAACCTGGAGCATTACGCCCCTTCCCAATTACCGAACGGCCCTGGAGAAGACGATGACTGATTTGGCATCTTCCGTTTTCGACGTCGCCGTTATCGGCACCGGTATGGCCGGTAACGCCGCCGCTCTTTTCGCCTCCGAAAAGGGGTTCTCCACCGTGCAGGTCGGCCATTCGAGCGAAATTATTTACTCCAGCGGACTGATTGATCTGATGGGCGTCTTCCCTGTCGGGGAAAAAAAAGCCTGGCAGAATCCTTTTGATGCCATCGATGAACTGGTCACAGCGATACCCGCCCACCCGTATGCCAAAATCGGAAAAGCGACCATCCGAAGGGCAATCAACCGCTTCCTGTCGTTTCTGGACCGGGCCGGCCTGCCATATACCATCCGGCCGGACCGAAATTCGGCAGTGATCACGCCTATCGGCACCAGCAAGCTGACTTACGCCGTCCCCAACACCATGGTCAATGGTGTCGCTGTCCTCGAAAAAAAGCCGCCCTGCCTGTTCGTGGATATTCAAAACCTCAAAGGTTACAGTGCCGGGCTGATTACCTCCGTTCTGCATCCCCGCTGGCCGGACGTTCGCTCTGTTCGGATTGACCTACAGGAAAGCGGGCGCTCGGGAGAGATCTACACAGAAATGATCGCCCGCACCATGGACAAACCCGCAGAAAGGCAACGCCTGGCAAAAAAGGTGCTTCCCCATATCAAAAACGCTGAAGCCGTCGCCTTTCCTGCCATTTTCGGAATGAGGCGCCCGGATGAGGCGGCAGGCCATATCGAAAACCTGCTTGGGCTTCCGGTTTTTGAAATCCCCACTATTCCGCCGGCAGTCCCCGGAATTCGACTGAAAGAGCTCTTCGAAAAATCATTGAATGCAGCTGGTGTCCGCCAGTACCTTCAACACCATGTGGCACGAATTGAGGGTGATGGCGACAACGGTTTCGTTCTGTCCGTCGGCAGTATGGGAGGAGGGGAAGAGCGGATAAACACCCGTCGCGTGATCCTTGCCACCGGACGCTTCCTGGGAGGCGGCCTGGTAGCGGACAGGACCCGTATCCGTGAAAC
>CAZKYZ010000122.1:0-9950 GCA_964557055.1 uncultured Desulfobacterales bacterium | reverse complement strand
CTCTCTTCGCCATGTTTTTTATGCAACTATAAGGTTTATTGCAGAACGGATACAGCCGGAAGCGATTTTCCCTCCAACAGTGCCAGGAAAGCCCCTCCTCCGGTTGAAATATAAGACATACGCTTTTCTTCACCAGCCAGATGGACGGCTGCACCGGTATCGCCGCCGCCGATAATACTCAGACCGTTTCCGTCGGCTATGGATCTGGCCAGCGCCATGGTTCCTCTGCTGAAAGCCGGCATTTCGAAAACCCCCATGGGACCGTTCCAGACAATAGTAGCGGCATTTTCGAGTGCCTGTCTGTAAACAATGGATGTGGCCGGTCCGATGTCCAGGGCCATCCAATTCGCAGGCACTTCCTGGATGGGAACGGTTTTGGAAACGGCCTCTTCGCGCATTGTCTCAGCGACAACCAGGTCAACCGGAAGAAAAAAAGCAATCTTTCTTTCTCGGGCGACCCGCATGATTTCAGCGGCATCTTCAAGGCGTTCTTTTTCTACCAGAGAAGCGCCCAAATCATATCCCTGATACGCAAGAAAGGTATTGGCCATTGCGCCACCGATAACGATTTTGTCCACGACTCCCATCATATTCTGCAGTGCCGTCAGTTTGCTGGAAACCTTGGCCCCACCGATAATGGCGACCAGCGGGCGTTTGGGATTCTCCATGGCTTTTTGAAAATAGGCAAGCTCCTTCTGCAGCAGCATTCCAGCCCCTTTTTCCGGAACGGCTCCGGCAATGGCGTGAACAGAGGCATGCTTGCGATGGCAAACAGCAAAAGCATCGTTAATGTAGACATCGCAAAGGGCGGCCAGTGATTTGC
Source organism: uncultured Desulfobacterales bacterium (assembly GCA_964557055.1). Taxonomy (GTDB): domain Bacteria; phylum Desulfobacterota; class Desulfobacteria; order Desulfobacterales; family CAZKYZ01; genus CAZKYZ01. The sequence continues at coordinate 9,127 of CAZKYZ010000122.1, read as the reverse complement.
CAAAATCCGGATCGTTCTCCTCCTCTTGGGGATGAAAACGCAGATTTTCAAGGAGTACGACATCTCCAGGCAACATATCGGAAACAATCGCTTCCACTTCAGGGCCAACACAGTCCGGGGCCATTATTACCTTTTTACCGAGCAGCTCTTCCAATCTTGCGGCCACCGGAGCCAGGCTGAATGCTGAATTCTTTTCACCCTTGGGTCTGCCCAGGTGGGAAGCAACGATCAGTTTGGCCCCTTTTTCAAGGATTGCCTGTAACGTAGGCAGTGCCGCGAGGATTCTGCCATCGTCGGTGATGGCAGCCTGTTTGTCAAGCGGAACATTAAAATCCACCCGAACAAAAACCCGCTTTCCGGACAGATTTATTTCATCAACTGTCTTCATGATCTCCTCCTTTCGCTCGATTTCCGCCTTTGCTGCGCCGATGATGAAGCGCCTTTCGGCGCGACCATCGGGAAAAAAAACCGACAGCACCTGAATCATAGGCCCGGTCCACCATTTCTTCCCGCACTTCGATCCCCGGTTCCCCTTGCATGGCTTCCCGCAGACAATCTGTCTTATTTCTGCAGTAGAAGCAGGACTCCGGTGAATGTCTCAGACCATCTGCTCCTTTGGGAAATACGGTTTCCAGGTTGGCAAAACAGTATGGCCTTTCCGGGTTTGCTCGACTCATAGAGTTTCCCTATTGATTGCTTTCTGTTTCGGTTTTGATGGAATTGATGATACCCTGATCAGCCATGCTAAAATAACCATCCGCACAGATAATAATGTGATCATGAACCGTTATGCTCATTACTTGCGCAGCCTGGATAAGCTGGCGGGTCACTTCGATATCGTCCCTGGATGGCTGGGGGTCCCCGGAAGGGTGATTATGCACGAAGATGAGCGCGGCGGCATTTTCGGCCAGGGCCGCTTTGACCACTTCCCGGGGATACACCGAACTGGAAGTCAGACTGCCGGAAAATAGCGTCCGGCTTGTCAGGATTCTGTTCTTGGCATCTAAAAAAAAAGCCATAAAATGTTCCCGCTTTTTTCCGGACAGCCGCATCCGCAGGAATTCGAAAAGCGCTTTGGAATGAAGAACGGCATCCTTATGAATAATCCGACTTTCAAGGTAGCGGTCCGCAACGTTACGGATCAATCGAATACCGATCTGGTTCTGCGGTCCGATACCGTTGATTTCCTGGAGCTCCTGTGCGCCTGCGTCCAGAACGGCTTGGAAACTGCCGAATCTTTTCAGAGCCTCCTTGGCAGCATCCTTGCAATCTTTTCTGGGGGTCACCAGGGTCAGCAGCAGCTCGATTACTTCGTAGTCGTGAAAACCATCCAGTCCGCTATCCAGAAACCGCTGGCGTAGCCGCTTTCGATGTCCGGCGCCTTTTTTTCCTTGATCAACGGGAAAAGACATTTTCAGTTGTCATCCAGTTCATGCTTCAGATCCCGGGTCATAAGGCGGTACAAAGCGTTCTGCGGGTTCTCGTCGTTGTATAGGACATTGTAGACTTCGTGCGAAATCGGCATCTCAATTCCAAGTCTGCGGGAAAGATTGTAAACGGATTTGGCGGTTTTAACACCCTCGGCCACCATTCTCATTTCCGATAGTATCACGGACAGTTTCTGGCCCTCCCCGATTTTTTTCCCAACGGTATGGTTTCTGCTCAGCGTACCGGTGCAGGTTAGCACCATATCACCAATACCGGCCGGGCCAGAGAAAGTTCGCGAGTTCGCCCCCAGCTTCAGCCCCAGTCGTCTCAGCTCTGTCATCCCTCTGGTAATCAGAGCGGCCCGGGTATTGAGCCCAAGGCCAAGCCCGTCAACGATTCCGGCGGCAATAGCAATCACATTTTTAACCGATCCGCCAAGTTCTACACCGATAATGTCGCTGCTGGCATAGACACGGAATCCGGGGGTGGCGAAGGTTTCCTGAACCAGTCTGGCGACCGATTCGCTCCCGGATGCCACCGAAACCACGGTGGGCACCTTCCGGGCGACTTCGCCCGCAAAACTGGGGCCGGACAATACGGCAATCCGCTTATCGGTTATTCCGTCCAGGGTTTCCTTTAGAATGCCGGACATGGTCAGGTGCGTGACGTTCTCGATTCCTTTGGAGGCTGAAATAATGATGCATTCCGGTTCCAGGAAAGGGTTCATACGCGAGCTTATGTCACGCATTACATGGGACGGCGTCACAATCAGTACCATGTCTTTACCAGATACAACAGCACCTAAATCATTGGAGGGATACAGGTTTTCCGAAAGGCGATAGCCCGGCAAAAAAATTTTGTTCTCCCTCTCGGCTGCGATCTGCTCTTTTATTTCCGCTTCGTACACCCAGAAACTGATGGGGTATCCTTTTTCCGCCAGGAGGTTGGCCAGGGCTGTCCCCCAGCTCCCCCCGCCCACAACGGCGATCTTTATTTCACTGGCACTCTTTGGAGCATTCATGCTTATTCCACCTTTTCCGCCAGTCTGGCAGCTCCGGTTACCACTTCCCCAGGATCCATGTCAATCAGCTTGACCCCCTGCGTGTTCCGGCTGATGACCGATATATTGTGAATGGGCATCCGGATCAATTTGCCCGTGCTGGTGGTCAGCATCAGCTCATCATCCGTTTCAACCAGCAAAATGCTGACGACTCTTCCGTTTCTGGCGTTGGTTTTAATGGTAATAACCCCTTTTCCGCCGCGCTGTCTCAACGGGTATTCGTCGATAGAGGTTCGCTTCCCATACCCGTTTTCCGTAACGACAAAGAGGGTCTGTCCATGCGTCATAACTTCCATACCGACAATAACGTCTCCTGGTGTCATCTTCAGCCCCCGCACCCCCATGGAAACCCTTCCGGAGGATCGTACGTTCGACTCATGGAACCGGATTGATTTTCCCAGTGCCGATCCCAAAAAGATGTTTAAGGTACCGTCCGTAATCTGAGCGGTAATCAGCTCATCCCCCGGCACCAGGTTGAGGGCGATGATCCCGCCGCTGCGCGGCCGGCTGTAGGCCATAAGGTCGGTCTTTTTAACAAGTCCGTTGCGGGTAGCCATAACAATATGATAACCGGGTTCAAATTTCGGTACCGCCAATACCGCCGTCATGTACTCGCCTTCTTCCAGATCCAGCAGGTTCACCAGCGCTTTGCCGCGGCTGGCCCTCCCCGCCTGCGGTATTTCGTATACTTTGCTCCAGTAAACTTTGCCCCTGTTGGTGAAAAACAGGAAGTTATGGTGGGTAGAGGCAACAAAAAGATGGCGAACGATGTCTTCGTCTTTTACCCCCATGGCGGTTTTACCCTTTCCCCCCCGCCGCTGACTTGTGTAAAGTGTTATGGGGTTTCTCTTGATGTAACCGCTGCTGGTGATGGTCACCACCATATCTTCTTCGGCAATCATATCTTCCATAGTCAGTTCGTCGGTTTCCTGGGCAATTTCCGTCCGCCTTTCATCACCGAAAGCATCCCTGATCTCGTTTATCTCTGCGGTAATCAATTCCATTACCCGCTTCTCGCTGTCCAGAATTTCACGATACCGTGCGATATCTTTGATTATGGAGTCGTATTCCTCTAAAATCTTGCCATGTTCGAGACCGGTAAGGTGCTGAAGGCGCATCTCAAGAATTGCCTTGGCCTGGATTTCACTGAATCCGTATCGATCCATCAAGCGCTGCCTGGCTTCCACCGGAGAACTGGATTCTTTGATCAGTTGAACGACCGCATCAATATTTTCAATGGCGATTTTCAACCCTTCCAGAATATGGGCGCGGGCTTCCGCTTTCGCCAGTTCGAAGCGGGTTCTGCGGATAATGACGTTTTTACGGTGAAGAATAAAATGCTGCAACAGCTGTTTCAGGGTGAGCACTTGAGGCCGGTTGTTGACCACGGCCAGAAAAATAATACCGAAGCTGGTAGCCATCTGCGTATGTTTGTACAATTGATTGAGAATAACCCCGGCTATCTGGTCTCTTTTCAGGGCGATGGCAATGCGCATCCCTTCCCGGTCCGACTCGTCGCGCACGTATTTGATTCCTTCAATCTGCTTGTCTTTCATCAACATCGCAATTTTTTCGATCAATCGGGCCTTGTTGACCTGGTAAGGAAGTTCGGTAACGACAATGGTTTCTGCCTGAGAGTCCGGATCGACCTCCACCGATGCACGGGCGCGTACTCGGATGATCCCTCTACCTGTTTTGTAGGCTTCCTTGATTCCCCTGATGCCGTATATAATGCCGCCGGTTGGAAAATCGGGTCCCGGTATGTGACGCATCAATTCGTGGTAGTCAATTTCCGGGTTTTCGATAACGGCATTGATGGCGGATGTGACTTCCATTAAATTGTGGGGAGGAATATTTGTGGCCATGCCCACCGCAATTCCGGAAGAACCGTTGACGAGCAGAGCCGGAAGGCGGGCAGGCAGCACGGAAGGTTCGCTCAGGGATTCGTCGTAATTGGGAATAAAACCGACCGTATCCTTATCCAGATCCTCCATCATCTGGTGTGCCAGAGCCGTCATCCTTACTTCCGTATATCGCATAGCAGCCGGCGGGTCGCCGTCTATGGACCCGAAGTTACCCTGGCCATCCACCAGCGGATAGCGGAGCGAAAAATCCTGGGCCATCCTTACGATGGTATCATATACCGCGGTATCCCCGTGGGGATGATATTTACCGATAACGTCACCGACGATACGGGCGGACTTTTTGTACGGTTTGTTCCAGTCGTTTTTCAGCTCCCGCATGGCAAACAGGGCCCGCCGATGCACCGGCTTCAATCCGTCACGGACATCCGGCAGTGCGCGGCCGATGATAACGCTCATGGCGTAGTCGAGATAGGATTTTTTCATCTCCTGTTCGATGCTGATTCCAAGGTGGCTCTCTGAGATCATATTTTCCAAACCGTCCTTTCCTTCCATATGCAGTCCGGGATTTACCGGTGTCCACGGCGTATAGCCCGCAGTCTTTTGGATCTTCTTATTGTTTAAACTCTATGAGGTTACGATAATTCGCATGGTATATATCCGTTAGGGTTAAAAAGGCGGTTACCACAAGAGGGCCATAGATAATCCCAAGAATTCCGAACAGCTTCAACCCTCCTATGATGGAAAAAAACACCAGCAGTGTGTGCATTTTTACCCGTTTACCCACCAGCTTCGGTTTAAAAAGGTATTCAATACTGCCCGACAGCACTACGTAAAACACCAAAAAAAAGATGCTGGTTCCGATTTGCCCTTTTAGAAAAAGAAACAATGCCGCGGGAATAAAAACGAGGCCGATGCCGAGGATCGGCAGGAAAGCCAGAATCGACATAATCGCCCCCCATAAAAAGGGAGACTGCAGACCGAAAACGGCAAATACAATCCCGCCGATAACCCCCTGTATGATACCGCACAGGCCGTTTCCGACCATAATGGCACCAGCCATCTCCGTGAATTTATCGATCAGTTTCTCATCCTGATCTTCCGGGAGGGGCGACAGGTCTTTGATAAAGGCAATCAGTCTTTGTCCGTCCATCAGCAAAAAGTAGATGATCAGCAGCATCAGAAAAAAATTGACGATTAAATTCAATAAATTGGAGATGATGTTCTGTGCCTGCTGGTAAAGAAACAGGCCCACAGTCTTGCCCATCTGGGAAATGGCTTTATTGAACATGTCTCCGGTTAATTGAAAATCGAAATGGATCAGGTATTGATTGAGTTTATCGATAATCGTACTGCCGGCAATGATTGCTTTGATCTGATCGCTGAGCATTGCACTTTTGCCCATCAGATATAGTCCATATGCTTCTTGTGACAAAACGCCCACGAAAAACACCATGGGGATAAACAGGAAAAAGAAAACAATCAGGCAGGTCAGCAAAGATGCTGCTGTAGCGGGCATCCTGCGGCAAAAAAAACGATAAGCGGGATTACTGACGCCGGTTACCACGGATGCCAGCACGATAATGGAAAAAAAGGGAAACAGCAGCTTTCCCAGGAAATAGAAAGAAATCAGCAGGCATGCCAGAAAAAACAACAGAATGGAAGGGGTGGCCTTTATTTCCGGTATAATGGGCTCCCTTCGATTTTCCGGAGGTAGGGCTTGCGGTTGTTTTTGGTTGCTGTCCATCACTTGTCTGTTTGGTTTATCGGGTTTATAGCGGAACCAAATCCATCATACCGCTCAATCGACAAATCTGCGGCTGCATGGCCTGGTTCTCCGCCATCAGTGAGATGGAAGCAAAGTTACTTCAGAAAGCCTGTCTGCACAGGACGGAATGAGAACGGGTCCATTCGTACCGGACGGTTATTATGTGTGGATCGGAATCAGGGCTGCATTCCGTAAAAATACAATGTCCTATCGCGCCGCGAAACTGCCTGCGGTAAGCACGAGAAGAAATTCATAAATAATAACCGGTGTATAGCTAAGGGCAAACCCGTATATGATCCCCCCGCCGATGATCGCCGGTACAGCAAAAAATACCAATATACCCATTTTTCTACTGATATTCATTCCTTTTTCTCCCTTGCGCACAAAATCATTCGAAGCATTGCTCCGGTCAACTTTCCGATGATTGTCCCATTCTTTTTATTCCATTCGATTTTGACTGAATATTGTACCAGTAAACACCTGTCAAGTAAAGCCAAAAAGCAATTATTAGCCCTGCCTTTCAACGATCATAGCAAGCCCCATGCCGCCACCGATACACATGGTAAAAAGTCCCGTCTGGTATCCTTTTCGTTTCATCTGATACATACCGGTGACAAGCTGTCGGGCTCCCGTGCAGCCGATGGGATGTCCGAGAGAAATCCCGCTGCCCAGCTCGTTCGGTTTCTCTGTGGGGATATCGAGTTCACGCATACATCCAATCGCTTGCGCGGCAAAGGCTTCGTTCAACTCAATCAGATCGATGTCGCCGATGGTCATACCTGCTGCGGCCAGGGCCTTTTTGACTGCGGGCACAACACCGAGTCCCATATAGGCCGGATCGACGCCGCCGGAACCGACAGACCGTATTTTTACAATGGGTTCCAAGTTCATTTCCGCCGCTTTGGCGGCGCTCATGAGAAGCACTGCGGCGGCGGCATCATTGATTCCGGAAGCATTTCCAGCAGTTACGGTGCCATCTTTGTGAAAAGCCGGCCGCAAGCCGGCCATTTTTTCCAAGTTGGTTTCGATGGGTCTTTCGTCGGTCTTAAAGATGGTGTCTCCTTTTCTTGATGAAACCGTGACCGGGATGATTTCTTGATCAAAAATTCCATCTCGAATGGCCCGCATGGCTCTGGCGTGGCTGAGAACTCCAAGTTCATCCTGCTCTGTCCGGCTGATGTTGTAAAGGGTGGCGATATTCTCGGCGGTAACCCCCATGTGATAGCCGTAAAAAATTTCATACAGTCCGTCGAAAACCATCAGGTCATAGATGTCCCCGACACCGGTAAGTTCCATCCGATGACCCCACCTTGCTTTGGGCAGCGCCATGGGCACCATGCTCATGTTTTCCTGGCCGCCGGCCAGAATGACATCCGCCTGCCCGGTCATGATGGCAGCCGCACCCAGGGCAACCGATTTCAATCCCGAAGCACACACCTTGTTTATGGTAAAAGCCGGGGTTTCCTTTGGGATTCCGGCCCGAATCATGGCCTGCCTGGCCGGGTTCTGCCCCTGGGCCGCCTGAAGCACATTCCCCATGATTACTTCGTCTATCACCACGGGGCGCCCAGAATCTTCCCAATTGTCGAAAGACGCTTCAATATCCGTCGCTGCCCGGTTTTTTAACTCCTGCGGGGCGGCGTTTATCATGGTTTCACCGACAATCGGCCGCAAACCGATTTTTTTCAGGGTAGCCCGTATTGCCGCTGCACCCAGATCAACCGCGGGCACCGTTTTGAGTGCACCCCCAAAATTTCCAATAGCCGTTCGTGCGCCACTGACAATAACCACTTCATGCATGCCGTCCTCCCTGTGTTAATTCTTTTTCTCTTTAAAAATGGGAACCATCCGCTGCGGTCAATGTTAGCGTCGGCACCATCGCGGCCGAGATTTTCCACCTTCCGAAGCCATATCCGTATTCCCTGATGATCTGAACTGTGATATGAAAACTTTATAATACGTCCGGTTATTACAGCCGTTCCGCCCGGTTCCGAAGGATCCCGGCCGGGACGTGCGCTCTACTACCATACCGGGCCTTCACAGGTCAAACAGATTCAACCCATGTGCCTGATCCTGATGTCCTATGATCGTCATCCCCTGTATCGCCTGATCATCGCTGCGAACAGGGATGAATTTTACGACCGTCCCACCCGGGGTTGCCGGTTCTGGAATCGTCATCCGACCCTTCTTGCCGGCAAGGATTTGCAGCGCGGAGGGACATGGCTGGGAGTCGCCCGTTCGGGGAAATTTGCCGGTCTTACCAATTATCGGGAAGGTTTGTCAGCCGTGGGACAAAGTCAACTGTCCCGGGGGAACCTGGTCAAAGAATTTTTGTGCAATGATATGGCTGCCCGCGATTATCTCGAGGATCTTTATCGCAAAAAAGCGCCGTACGCAGGATTCAACCTGATCGTTTTTGACGCTTCGGGCCTCTTTTGGTATTCCAACCGGAATGACGGAATATCAAAACTATCCCCGGGGGTGTACGGTCTCAGCAATCACCTGCTGAACACGCCCTGGCCAAAGGTGGCGGATCGTATGCAGTGTTTTCAGGACCTCCTGGCAGGTGATGGAAAAATAACGATTTCAAGCCTCTTAGACCTGCTATCCGACACCTCTTTTCCCGATGAATCCAGACTCCCGGACACCGGTGTCGGTATCGCCCTGGAAAGGATGCTGTCTCCGGCGTTTGTCGTCAGCCCGGTGTACGGCACCCGTTCGTCAACCATTGTTCTCATGGATTATGACGCCAGGGTTACCGTGGCGGAACAGTCCTACCGATTCGAAGATGGTGCCGTTGTTAAAACGGATTTTGTCCGCCACAAGTTCAACCATCCGGGGTGAAGACGCCGTCCCGCAATTCGGCTCCGCCCCGACATTCCAGCACTTCCCTTATTTTTTTTGAAAAGCTTAAAATGTTAAAGGGTTTTTGTACAAAACCGTTACAACCACGTTCCAGTATCTCGTTGATCTGGTTGTTCATGTGATAGCCGCTGGTGAGCAGTATCG
>CAZKYZ010000121.1:0-9962 GCA_964557055.1 uncultured Desulfobacterales bacterium | reverse complement strand
GTTTTTACCATATTTTTAGACACCTTAACTCTCTTCGCCATGTTTTTTATGCAACCATAAGGTTTACGATATGTCCGTCTGGACCATCAACTCTTTTCTATATTTATCCAGCAGGGTCGCTTTTGAAATCATTCCCACAAACCTGCCGTTGGATACCACCGGCATCGAAAACAGCCGCCCCTGATCCATACGCTGCAAAACGACGGGCAGTTCATCATCGGGATAGATGATTTCCATTTCCGTATTCATGATCTGCTCCAGAATGACAACATCGTACATGGCCGGGTTGAACAGGTAGGGACGAATGTCATCCAGGTGAATCATTCCCTGATAATCCCCGGTCTGGTCATCCACGACCGGAAACCAGTTGCGATGAGACCGCTCGACAATCTGGACAAAATCCCGCAGGCTCATATTCCTGGTTACCTGGACACAGTCTTTTTCGATAAGTTCGGCGATGCTGAGATCGGATAGTACCCTGGCGTCCGTTCCCGGCCGCAGAAGTTGTCCTTTTTCCACCAGCCCTTTAAGATAAAACGAAGATGGCTCCATATAATGGCTGAAGGTCATCGCAATCGTGGATACGATGATCAGAGGCAGAATAACTTCCCAGCTGCCCGTTATCTCAACAATTAAAAAAATACCGGTAAGGGGTGCCTGAAGCATTCCGGAGACCATCCCGGCCATACCCAGAAGGGCGAAGCAGCCTTCCCCCGCCCAATGCATGGTCGGCCACAGCAATACCAGCAGCCGGTGATAAGTGATCCCCGCCAGGCTGCCGATAACGAGCGACGGGGCAAAAATACCGCCGGAGCCGCCGCACCCGAGGGTCAGGGACGTTGCCAGGACCTTGGCGAAAACGGCAATGAACACAAACAGAAGGCCCTGCTGGAAATTGCCTTCAATCATGGTGTGAATGTAGTGGTAGCCTTCCCCGAGAACAACCGGCGTCGAAAGGCCGATGGCTCCCACAACACACCCTCCGGCAGCTGCCCGCAGCCATACTGGGGACACCAGTTTTGGGGAAACCTTGGCCATGCTCCGCAATGCCCGCGTAAGCAGGATGGATATCGCCGAACAAAAAACCGCCAGGCCGACACAAACGAGAATGTCCAATAAACCGATGGAAAACAGCCGGTGAGCAAAGGCGATCTGGTTGCCCTGCAGAATTCGGCTGATCTCCGTTCCGGCGACGGCCGCAATGGCGATGGGAACGATGTTGACGGCCGACCACTCGCCCAGGATCACTTCGATGGAGAAAACCATCCCGGCAATAGGAGCGTTGAAAATGGATGATATAGCCGCAGCAGCCCCGCAACCCACCAGCGTCACCCGCTGCCTGTCGTTCAAGTGAAGGTAGCTGGCGATATTGGAACCGATGGAAGCGCCGCTCATGACCACCGGTGCCTCCGGTCCGGCGGAACCGCCGCTCCCGATGGTAAGCCACGAGGATATCAGGCGGGAGAAAGCTGACCGAAAGCGCATCAAGCCGCCATACCGGGAAACACTGTAGATCACTTCCGGCACACCGTGCCCGGCATTCTCCTTGAGAAGTTTGTTTAGAAAAAGGGAGGACAGGGCCGCTCCGATACCCGGCAGAACAAACGCCCACCAGTAACCCCGGTACGGTTGCAACTGGTGGAGCAAAAACAGGAGCGATTTGTTCAATGCTAGGGCCGCCAGGCCGCTGCAGGTGCCGACAATGACCGCTATGGCAATGAGCAGCAGCCGGTCATCGGATCGGAAAATTTTCCAGCTGCCCGGATATTTCCATCGCCTGACCGCCTTCATACCGATGAAATCCTGTTTTCTTCGGATTTTTCCAGCTTCTCTTCGAATTCGGCGATTTTGGTGTACAGCGCCTCCTGGCCGGGTAATGTCTTCAGGAAGTCGACAAATTCAGCCTCCCGCACGCAGAAGGAAAGCCGCGACAGCAGATGTAAATGGTTTTTGACGGAAGTGTTCAGCAGGATAAACAGGACAAAAACCGGCTTGTCGTCCACGGAACCGAAATCAACCGGGTTTTGCAAAAAACAGGTGACAATGGTTGAAGCGCTGATGACCTCGGTGTAGGGAGATCGAGGATGGGGAATGGCAACGCCTTTTCCAATTCCGGTCGAGGCCAGGGCCTCTCTCTCCAACAGCATCTTCTGCAGCGTCCGCTGTTCGTCTGTCTTTAAAAACGACAAGCAGCCGACCGCCGAAGCCAGAACTTCTTCCAGCTGTCGTCCGGCGATATCGTGATATACGCCACCCCGCTGCATGGCCATAAGCAGGTTGTCCGATGCCAAATCCGGCACAACGCAAATCGGCTTGCGGGCCAGGTCGAAAGACAGGTTGCGACTTTCGGCCCACTTTTTCAAGTCTTCGGCTTTGAAAAGACAACTTCCTGCACTTTTATGAATCGGTATTCTCCCCTGGCGGATCCATCGTTCAAGGGTATCCACGGGAATATACAGACAGCGGGCGGTTTCTGAGAGTGTCAGTTTCATTGTGTTTCCAACCGGTTTGGATTTGGCGCAAATAAAAACGAGGCATTCTTGCCGCCGAACCCCGCACGGCCTGTTCGTTTCGCGGGTATAGCACCTGCAAACGCGATTACCACATGATTATATAAACGCTAATTGTCACCTGAACTGAACGATTGCCCGAAATGGCAGCTGCCCAGCATAGAATAATTTGGTATTATAACCACAGATTGCAATAAAATCAAGTCTTTCCCGGGGAAGAATCCGGTTGGTGGATGATGGTGATGTCCCGCCTGGGGTACGGGATTTGAATACCTTCCTTGTCCAATACCTCTTTCATCTTATCGGTAATATAGGAAATGGTGTCCATTCGTTTGCGGGCGTTGTCGATCCACACCCGCAGCTGAAGATCCACGGAAGATTCTCCAAAATTTCTTACCACGACTTTGGGCGCCGGTTCAGCGACCACCCACTCGGCTGATTTGGCCACATCCACCATTAGCTCTTTGGCACGCTCGATATTCGTATTATAGGCAACGCCGATGTTGATGCGCACCCGGATGCTCTCGTTAATCGCCGTGTAGTTGACGATGTCTCTTGTCATGATCTCGTTGTTGGGAATGATAATGACGATATTGTCCGTTGTGCGGATACGGGTTGCCCGCAAACCGATATCGATGACATCCCCCCAGGTAGCGGATCCTTTGGGTGCACTCCACACTTCAATACGATCACCCACTTCAAAAGGACGGTCGATAATCAGGAGCACACCGGCAATCAGGTTCGACAGGGTGTCTTTGGCGGCAAAACCGATGGCTACGCCGGCCACACCGGCACCGGCCACAAACGGCATTACGTTCATCCCCAGAATGTCCAGGGCCATGATAATGGCAGTGGCAAAAATAATGGCCCCTGAAAATTTGTTGAGCAGATCGAATAAAATATCGTCGACATTTGTTTCGGTCTTGTTTGCGACCGTTCTTTCCAGATAGGTCATCAGTAAAATGACGAATTCCTTGACCGGGAAAGCGAGTGCAATCACAATCACGGCACGAAAAGCCTTCTCCGCCACCTGGATATTCAACAGCCGGATAATCAGGGTGCCGGTAAACATGAACAGCAGGTAAAAAGCAACCTTGCGGGACAGTTTGAAAACCTGCTGGTTGATCCGCAAAAATTCGAATCTGGTAATCCGTTTTTCAGCGCTTCCGATCAAACGGGTCAGGATAAACCAGACAATTGCGGAAGCCACCAGTATAAACAGGATCTCGTAGGTCATCATGAGCCAGGGAATTTCAGATCCCGGCAGGAATTGTAAAAAAGGGTTTAATGTTGCATGTGTATCCATGATTGTTCCTCTTTCTCTTGAAATGGCTCCCTACGGCATAGACGCTTTTTTACACATCTCGAATACCAAGACAGTTCTCCAGCCACCATCCGCTGGATTGGGTCTGCAGGATATTTTCGGCCAGATTTTGTCCCAGGTCTGTCTGCAGCCGTTTAACGACGTTGTCCATCCACAGCCTGGCCGGCTGGTATCCGCCGTCAAAAATCCCTTTCAGATCGATGAGCAGGGCCAGCTGGTCGGCATCGCGGGCCAGTCGGGCTTCCCTGGTCTCACCCCGGTTGAATTCCGTCACCAGATCTTTCAGCCGCTTTCCGAAGGGAAGGTTTTCAGCAGCATCGCAAACAGCCTTGTCTTCATGAGCGGTTACATATCTGCGCTGGACATAATTCAGGTCCCCGATCCTGGCTTCCGGCAGATCGTGCAGCAGACACATGCTGACAAGGCGCAGGGCATCGATATCCGCTTCCAGCTGTGCCATCACCCAGGCCACAAACGTGGCGCTGTAAGTATGTTCGGCCACCGACTCGCTGCCCGCACCCAGGAAAGCATATCCCGATCGCGGCAGCTTCTTCAAAATCACCGATTCAAACAAAAGATCCGCAACAGATTTCATGGGTACTCCCAAAAAGCAAAGGGCACCACCTTCCGGATGAGCCCTTTGATATCATCAGCAGGCTGTTAAAGAACGCCTGCGCTTTTTCTCATGTAACTGTTTCCAGCTGCACTCGTAACGTTTTTTCAACTCCCTTGAGCATAGCCTCGCCCTCCGTCAATGCCATCCTGATTGTGTATCCATTTCAGGTGGACAACGCCTTGATCAATACGCCGACATAGAAACGGGCATGCGAAATTGGAGCGGCCAGGTTCGCCCGGTGGTTGGCCAACTGCCCGTCAAGGGAGCTGTTGGTGATATACAGGGGCTCCACCTCCAAGGCCTGACGGCACGATTCGACGGCATGGTGAAGCACTTCCTCTCCCCTCCGGGACACGATAACTTCATGGAAATCCACAAGGATCGCCTGCAGAATCGTATACAGGCTTGCGGAAACTCCCTTGGCATAATAAAAATAATCATCCGCTTTAAAGTGACTCACCGGTTCTCCGTCATCCTCGTTATGCTTGACCAGGTTGTCGTCGCAGCTGCCCAGAAGGTCTTCATAAGCCAGCAACAGGGGGATCAGGTTGTCGGTTCGGGAGTAGAAGCGTTCACTTCCCTTTTTCAGGTTCTCCGTATAGATACGCAGCTCTTTGAGCCCGTCTTTGTATTTTCCTTCCGGCGTTGGAAACCAGTAGCTATCGGCTTTGATCATGAACCAGTTCATGGCATTTTGCAGGTTGGGATCGAAAGCCGCCGTACTTCCGGTTCTGGAAATCCGTTCGGTTAAAATAACAGTCGTTCGCCGGGTGACTTCCAGAACACCGAGCTGGAAATTGTTTACGTTGTCGGTAAAATCGATGATATCGTTGGGACGCCATCCCCAAAAGCGCTCATTCAGCTCATAGTCAAGGGGCTGTATGCAGGCCTCCATGAAAGTCACCCCTTTTTTCGGAGGAACGGCTTTTTCAGGAGGAGTTTCGGCCGCAGCCGGACCGGCGTGTGCGGATGTTGTTTCTGCAGAAGTTGAAACCAAAGGGCTCTCGTGGGTTTCGGCCGCAGCAGGTTTTATTTCCTCCGCATGCCCCGGTGCTGCTTGGGCAGCGGTATGGGCAGTACCCGCCGTCTCGGTCGGAATGGAATGGTATTGGGCCGGAATGGGGTTAGGGCTCTTTTTAGCGACCTTCGCGGGTGCTGCCGCTGCGGGTTCGGCAGACCCCTCGTGGACCGCCTGAGCGGTCTCTGCCGCCGGCGAAATAGACGCGGCTTTCTGATGGGTTTCCTGGTTTGCGGCCCGATTCATCTCCGAAGGTTCCTCGAACATGCCGAAAAAAACGGCCAGGACCCATATACCAACCACAGCCATAACGACAACGATGACACCTTTCCCGCTGGCGAACAATTTGAGTTTTTCCATAATTTCTTATCCTTTTCTCAACTTGCGGATATCTCCAATCCGTAAGGTAACGTATTTGGCATCGTAGTATTCGATCAGGGGGATGAGGTACTTCCGGGAAATACCGGTCATCTCCTTAAACTGCGGAGTTGTTATCTCGCCGTTTTCCTTTAAAAAGGCGACCAGGCGCTCGCGGAGTTCATCCACTGCTTTTGCATGGAAATACAATTTTTCTTTTACCTTAACAATATCGCCACCGTCAACCAGAAGGGAAAACACGTCAGCAGCGGTATCTTCCGCGATACCAAGCGCCGCGACAGCATCTGAAAAAAACGGTGGCGTCAGTCCGGCGGCGGCATAGATTTGCAGGATTTTTGCGCGCACCTCTTTCTGGTCTACCGCCAGGGAGACCTTGTGGTCCGTCAGGCGGATCGTTTCCTCTTCCATGACCGCCAGCCCTTCTTTTACCATGGTGTTTAACAGAAGGTTGTAGAGTTTATTTTCCAGCGCCGGGCGGTACCGGGAGCGCATCTCCTCTTTGGGAAGCCCCTGTTTTAATGGATATTTTTTATGGAAGGCAGCCAGTATATTGGTGGTATCCTCCTTCAGCTTATCGATGGTGCTGGTGTGGACATAGGTCCTGTTTTCCTTGTCCGAATTTATGATGACACGCCGGGAAAGCAGGCCGGACATGGCACTGCTAAGTGCTTTTTCGGACAGATTGGTCATGATGGTTAGGTCGCTAAAAGAAACGCCGCGAACACCGTTTACCTCCGCGTGGAATTCAATCAATTCTTCCGGAGTTTTATCCGTTAGCTGTTTCAGCCCCGTAATGACATTTTGTTTGAAGCGCTTGTGTTTTACCGGTATCGGATTCAAAATCCGCCCCCCGCCGATGGTACGCGCCGGTGAAGAGCTGCGAATCACGAAACGGTCATCCCGGACAACGGACACCGGCGCCTCCAGGCGCAGCTGGGCAATAACAGTCTGGCCGGGTGCCACCTCATCCCCCTCCAGCAGAATGAGCCGTCCCATGATTTCGCTGGTCCCCGTATGCACCCTTACCGGCGCCCTGTTTTTGGCCGGCTTTTTATTGGATGAAAGGTATAGCAGGGAAACATCCAGCATATAGCTGGGCGAAAGGGCTCCCGGTGTGGATACGATATCCCCCCGGTTGACGGCGGTTTTCTCCAACCCCTGGAAATTGATGGCGGTGCGCATCCCGGCACCGGCCATTTCGACAGCGTTGTTGTGCACCTGGATTCCCCGCACCTTGGAAGGGGTTTTTGAGGGATAGAGCATGGTGGCATCCCCTACCCGGATCTGCCCGGATATGAGCGTCCCCGTGATCACGGTTCCAAAGCCCTTCATGGTAAAGACCCGGTCCACCGGAAGCCGGAACAACCCGGAGGGGGGTCTCACCGTGATGTCCCTGGTAACGCTGTCCAGGGCCTTGACGAAGTCATCGAGCCCTTCACCGCTAACGGATGATACCGGAACCACCGGTGCACCTTCCAGAAACGTCCCGTCAATGAACTGTTCCACATCATCTTTTGCCAGTTCCAGCCATTCCTCGTCCACCATGTCCATTTTGGTGAGGGCCACCAAGCCGTGCTGTACCCCCAAAAGGGTACAGATTTCCATATGTTCCCGGGTCTGCGGCATGACACCCTCGTCCGCCGCGATGATCATCGTGACAACATCGATTCCAGTGGCTCCCGCAACCATATTTTTAATGAATTTCTCGTGCCCGGGAACGTCCACAATGCCGAGATGCAGACCCGAAGGCAGGTCGAGAGCGGCAAATCCCAGCTCAATGGTAATTCCCCTCTCGCGCTCCTCTTTGAGACGATCGGTGTTGGTGCCGGTCAACGCCTTGATGAGGGACGTTTTACCATGGTCGATATGTCCCGCTGTTCCCAGTATGATCTGCTTCAAGGCATAGCTCCTTGGTTAACGATTTTTCCGGTTCCGTAAATAGGCGGCAAAATAGGCCAGTCCTACCAGGATAATCGCCACTCCGGCGGAATAGGCCACATTTGTGTTGCCGTAAAACATCCGCGTCAAAACGACGGCAAATCCCATGGCAACGATGCACTGAATGACGAAAATGAGAAATTTGTTCACCGTATCTGTCCCTATGATTATCTGTATGTAAAAGGCAACCGCTCCCTTCAGGTTGTTCTTATCGCAGATAGCGGCAAGGGGTCAACAGGCTGTTCCATTTAACCGGAATGGATTTGCGTATAAAGTTAAAATGGTTTTGTGAAAATGACTTGATATCGGTAAAATGATCTGATAGATGGTATTCTTCCCATTTATGGTGGGTGTAGCTCAGTTGGTAGAGCACCTGGTTGTGGCCCAGGTGGCCGTGGGTTCAAGTCCCATCACTCACCCCATAAAAAACATAAAAAGGCCGTACCAGGCGGGTGCGGCCTTTTTTTTATGGGTTATGCCTATCCGTGTGTTTGTTCGCTAATTATACGCTCCCCAGCCACTTTTCGATATCCGCCATGGGCAGATGATCGCCGATATCCTTTCCATAATAGGCCTGTTCAACCATCTGGTCCGGACCAATCAGAAAATCGGCCGGCACCATGTTCACTTTGCCCTCCACGCGTCCCGGCAGAAACCCTTTGGTCCCGGCGGACAGCATGTCTGCAATGCGCGCACCGCTCTTGACAAAGGACCACCAGGAGCTTTCCAGGGCGTATATACCATAAAGGATATGCTCCGGGTCCGGGATGATGGGGAAAGGGGCCTGCTGCCTACCCACATATTTACGGATGCTTTCCGGGGGGGACTGGAACACCGTTACCACCGCAAGCCCCTGTTCCTGAAAGCGGGGAAATTTCTCGATCAATTTGCGGACCCGCAAATTGCAGAAAGGTCAGGAGGCGTAACGGAAAAAGGAAAGCAGTAAACGCTTTCCCTGATAATCCTTCAAGCGGATGATATTGCCCTCCAGATCCTGTGTTTCAAAATCCCTGGCTGGTTCTCCTGTCTGTATTCGCATACCGTCCTCCTTCCATTTAAGGTGGCGACGCCATCCTCCCTAAAAGACCCACTGTTCATAAAACCAAAGTCTTATCAAAATGAGTCCCGCCCATTATCCATCAAGATTTGCCCGTAAGCAAAAACAATCGACACCATAAATGGATAATTTGATTTTCGCGAATAAACCTGCCGGCTGTTCTTGTTTCCCCTTGAACCCCTTACCAAAATCGTGTATCAGGGCTGTATAATCGTGTGAAACGGGACGGGCTTATCATCCATTCCGTGTATCATACCCCGCAACGATTCATGCGCCCGTAGCTCAGCTGGATAGAGCGCCGGACTTCGAATCCGTAGGCCGGGGGTTCGAATCCCTCCGGGCGTACCAATAAAATCAAGGACTTACAAGAGACCGCTTGTGAGTCCTTTTTTTTTGTGTGAGAGTCTGTGTGAGAAAAACTTTCAAAACGAGCATTAAGCAGGTCCATAGCTTCCCGTTCAGATTCACCAATTGAACGCAGGTAAATTTCAGTCGTTGACCTGTGTTCATGACCGAGAATACGCTGAATCGGCCCGATCGGCACATTTCCCTATTCAAGCAAAGAGGCACCGAAATGACAAAAAGCTACGATAATCCACCCACCCCCATCATTTTAAGACTTTAGCAGAGCATTCAGGGCTTTGAACGCCATTTCGAATCGACCCAGGGTCTCATCAGGAATTGCCGGCGTCGAAACTTTCTCCGCAAAGTATCTGGACGGTCGATAATGGTTGAACTTGGCTCCTGCCTTAAGAGGTTTCCTGGAGAAGTAGTCCACAATCTTTGGGAGGATGGCGGGGCTGCGCTGTGTGGTGCCCCATGAAATCGTCATAAAAAAGCGACTATGACATCCTAACAATTATTATGGCGCTACCTTAATACCGGAATCTATATTTCTCAAGTATTCTAATATTTCCCTAGCGCTGCGGCCTGTGGACAGTTCGAACATCTGCGACATTTTCGTCTCATCAATTTTATGCCGGTTCATTACTTTCTGCTTGTAAGCCTCGATTAACACCTCCATCAGGCTGTCAAACTCACAAGGTTTCTGGAGGTAAGAGTAGGCACCGCTGCGGGTGCAGGCCGATGCCGAATCGATAGTACCATGCCCGGTCAGGATA
>CAZKYZ010000120.1:0-10002 GCA_964557055.1 uncultured Desulfobacterales bacterium | reverse complement strand
AATGCCGTCACGTTCACCGGTTGAATGTACAATACTCGGCATTACGAAAATATCTGCCCGCTGAAAGATCTCAGACACGCGATCGTGGGGGATATAGCCCGGAAACGATATATAAGCGTTTACCCCCAACCGTTTCGCCAGCAGCCTGTAACGAATGCCTCTCATTCCACTGCCGGCAAGGGTGATATGAAAGTTCAGCCCTTTGTCCCGAAGCAATGCCGCAGCCTGAATGAGAATGCCAAATCCCTTGAATCGGGCGAACCTTCCCAAAGCCATGATGTTGATCGGCGGTGTCATGGCAACGGGAGCCTCCTGGAATTTGCTCAGTGGATAGCCGTCGTATATCATATGGATTTTCTGGCCGCCTCCGTCAGAAAAACGCTGTAAATGGGCCACATTGACACGTGGATTCGTTCGAACGAAGGTGGCATCTCGCATTTTCTCCCGTAGGGCGCCGTCCGGTGGAAAAATATCAACGGCACGGCCCGTAAAACTGAAGGGGATTCCGGTCAACCGGGATGCCACCCATGCTGCGGTAGCCGGACCGTTTGCCCAGGGGGCGTGTATATGGTCGACGCCCTCTGTCAAAAACCTCCGGGCCAGGTGAAAGCCGGCCAGAAACGCCCAGATGTTTTCTCCTGCAACCTCCAGTGAACGCCACCGTCGAAACGGAATGGTATAAAAGAGCTGCCGTGTTTTGCTCGGTTGGTTGCGAAACCAATAATATATGTCCGCGAAAAGCCTCTTGAGCAACGGAATTCCCAGGCGATGGGCGCGATGGTCGACGGAACGCATTTCCCCGGAAAGGTGAGTACGCAAGCGTCCGTACAGAGTATATACTGAGACCCCCATCCCCATTTTCCACAGGTTAACCACCTCGCGGAAAATGAACGTCTCCGAGGGTTTCGGAAACCAAAGCAGGATATAGGCAATTTTAAGATTTTTCTTCATAATCACACTCTTTTGTCGGCTGTCCATTTCCCGGAAAGCAGGTCTTCCAGTCTGTTCCGAATCATGGCGTTACCCACAAGGGGCCGCTGCCGGATTGCGGCTCGATATCGGTCCAGCTGCTTCTCAAACCGCAGGATAAATTCAGGTTCCGGCACTTTTTCGAAACTGTAGGCTCCAAACCCCAGTTTCGCCAGCATAACAGCATTTACATACTGTTCATAGGCGAGGTGAATGGGGAAAGAAAGCACCGGTTTTCCGTAATAAAGTGCTTCGGAAATAACATTGTGCCCCCCATTGGTAACTACATAACGACTGGATGCCAAGTCCTCAAGAAAGCGCTTTTCGGAGAACTTGCGAAAAACAATATTGCCGCGGGCGATTTTGGGGTCGCAGCCGTATACGAAAAATTTGGTCGGGACCTCCTCCAGTGTATGCAGAAGCGGCGTAAAGGTCGCGGAAGTCTGGTAAACCAGCGCATGCTCCCTGTGACTGGATTTAATACGCTGAACGGACTCTCTTAAAAGAGGCGGAAACACTTCTGTGTTCAGGGGGTTTTTCGCCTGGGGCTGAAAGAAGGTATTAATGAAATAGGTATCGGCATGACTGTAAAACAGCCGCTGGGATAATTCGAACATCAAACGGGATAGTGCCTGCCCGGACGGACCACAACCAGTACATTTGGTCAGGAAATGGTTATTGTCGACACTGACACATGGAATGCCGAGCCGACGAGCCGCCAGCGGCGTAAAAAATTCGTAGGCCGTCAATACCAGGGCGGGTTTGAATGCCGCCATGGCTGCCGTCACCCGGCGTAGAACCCTGCGGCCCCATAAGAGGATTCCCAGCGAACCAGCGACTGTCGCCGCCACGTCTACCCGGTTCTTACAGTAACGTGTAGCCATCATGGGGAGGCTTTCAACCGTATACCCGTAGCCGGCAAGGAGGTGGGTCCTACCGCCGCCCATAAACAGAAATTCGTGCCCGGGCATTTCCTGGGCCAGGGCCAGGGCCTGGTTCACATGACCCAGGGCATCGCCCATTACACCGAACAGAATTCTGGCCATTCGCTATCCTTTCGATTTAATTCGGACGATCACATTTCGGACCGCAGAGACCTTGTCCATGCAGCAGCGCATATCACCGTTCCGAACAATGCGGACTGGCAATGATGCTGCGGCCCAGGGTTTTGGGATCGGGTTCGTCCCATCAATTTTCCGATGTATTCAACAGGGCTAGTTTCAACCGCCGTCTGTGTTTCGCTGTACGGTCATAATCAGTTAGTTTCTCAACGGGCTTCTCCACCAAACCGCAGCCAGAAGCAGCAATGGTAAGGCAAACAGGCATTCAGCCAGGACTCTTTCTGCGACCGACGGCAACAGTAGAAAGAAAATACCACCAACAGTTAGGGAGAGAAATACCTGGATCACCGGAACGGTCATCATTAATCCCATCTGTCGTTGACAATAGGTTAAGGACATTACCATCACGATGGTTTTGGTAAAAAGGATGCTCAAGCAAGCCCCCCGGACCGGATCGCCCGGAATCAGGAAAGAACAGCAGGCAATATTGAATACTAGGCCAACCAGATAAAAAAGCAGGATCAATCGTTCCTTGCCCATGGCCATCATCAAAAAGGCTGCCAGGTTGTGTAAAAAAGCGCAGAGAATCGTCGGTGCCAAAATTTGCTGCAATAAAATTGCCTGGGTATACTGCCAGCCGAAAATCATGCCGATAATGCGATCACTTTCAGCTATCAGTAGAAAAACCAAAATTGCCGCTGACAGCAACAGCCACTTTGCTGTTTCGCGGGCAAGCTGGATGGCCTTTCCACGGTTTTGGGTCCACAGCCGCATGAATACCGGATACAGAACCTTTTGGAGAAGAAGACCCGAAGCGATTATCGAAATTCCATCAACGATCTGCCAGGCCGCGGAATACTGGGCAACGCCTCCGGAACCGCCGAATTTTTGAAGGTAGAACAAATTAATTTTGTTGTATAAAATAGCGGCAACTTGAAGAAAACCGAAAGTCGCGACTGCGGGAATGATGGCTGTGATCCCGGACATAGCCGGCCCAAGCGCAGTGCTATAACCGTTGCGACGCGCTGATACCGCCAGCATGGTCAGGGTAAGCAGCACTTCAAGTATCTTAAAACAGGCAACCCATAGGGGCGCCGCCCCCGCCAGGAGAAGAATCAATGCGTAAGACACCGCCACCATAGCAGCCAGACTGCGGATTCCCCCTTCTACCGCCTGCTGGCCGCGAATCTGCAGCACCACAAAAAACGTGTTGGCCAAAGCTTCGAACCCGGTACCAACAGCAAAAACCACAACGATTCGGATAAGCTCACCAGAGTACTGTTGCCAGACAACAGCGCCAAGAACAACAAGGGAAGCGATAAACCACAGGATGCTTTTCAGCAGGGTTACTTGAAGTAAAATTCCATCCGGTGCTTTCTCACGGCCGCCATAACAGGTGACCAGAAACTGGTTAAGGCCGAATTCAGTGAAAATGAGCAAGGTGGCACCAATACCGATGGCCAGCATGAACTGTCCATACACAACCGGTGATTTACGGGCCATCACAATAAAAAAAACAGTGAGCAGAATCTCGCGAACCCCCAGACTGCCAAGCAGGTATAAGAAGCGTTTTACCAGAACACCAAAATTCTGGTCGTAAGCTGATTCTGTGAGCGGATCTGAACTTTGCGCTTTCATAGGAGAAAATCCATTCCGTAAATAATCATCTGTGCTTGTATTATCCTATTGTTCTTATATAATACAATCTCAAATTGAACAGGGAGTATACCATGCTGCACAGAAGCCATATCAGCCCCGCGCTGATTCTAAAATATTTTTTACGGTTTGCCAAACAGCCATGGATCGGCTCCAAGATGCTGAAACTGGAGACGGAAAAGCAGCTGTTCAACCTGCTGTATCCGCACAGCCGCAATGGAATGGCCGCCAAAATCCGCCAGGTGAGCATTCGCATTACGGACAACTGCAACCTGCGCTGTCATACCTGTGGACAGTGGGGTGATAATGGTTTTCTGAAAAACCAGAATTTAAAAATCCTGAAGAAAAACGAAGTCTCACCTTCCCGCTACCGCAAGATCTTTGCAGATTTGGTCCATAACAGCCACAAACCGTTTATCTATTTCTGGGGCGGCGAACCGATGCTGTACGATGGCATTCTGGACCTGATCACTTCCACGACACAAAACCATCTGCCCACATCGATTGCCACCAACGGGACACGCTTGAAAAATGCAGCAGCAGAACTTGTGGGCATACCGCTGTTCCTGCTTCAATTATCCATTGACGGCCATTGTGCCGACCTTCACAACCGGCTCCGCCCGTCTGTCTCTGGTGCCGGCGACAATTTCAACGTTGTTCGGGATGGGCTGGAAGCGATTCAGCGTGAAAAAAAACGCCAAAAAAGTAGTCTGCCAATGGTGGCTTCCGTTACGGTTATTTCCCGGGAAAACGTCAGCCACCTGGTCGACATTTACAAAACATTCCGGGACAAAGTAGACCTGTTTGTTTTTAGCATGCTATGGTGGATCGATGAAGAATCGGCCCGACGGCACGAAGTCGACTACCAATCCAGGTTCGGCACCTGTCCCGTGAAACACCGCGGCTGGATCGGGGGTTGGAAACCACAGGATTTTGGTCTCTTACACCACCAGATGGAAAAGCTGAAGCGCTGGTCCAGATCTTTTTCCGGGCCGCCGGTAACGTTTATCCCTCCAATGATAGCCGGAGAAAAGTGCCTTGAACAATACTATACGGATCACTCCGAACGTTTCGGATTCGATCAATGCGTATCGATATTTCAGTCGGTCGAGATAAACAGCAATGGAGATATCTCGCCCTGCCGGGATTATCATGACTATGTCGTCGGCAATGTGAAGGAAAAAACGATAACGGAACTATGGAATTCAGATGCCTTTCGGAGGTTTCGCACCAGTATCGCAACAGATGGTTTGATGCCGGTCTGCTCGCGCTGCTGCGGATTGATGGGATATTAAAAACGGAGTGTGGCAACGTATGATTTCAGGGGATATTGCAAACAGAATCGACCAGTTTACCCTCCCGGAGGAAGCCAAAAAACGTGGTCTTTATTTTTACTTTCGCGAAATCACTTCCGAATTGGATACGGAAGTGACCCTCAACAATAACCGCAAAGCACTGATGCTCGGTTCCAACAGCTACATGGGCCTCACCAGCCACCCGGAGGTTAAACAAGCCGCTGTAAAGGCCATTGAGAAATATGGAACCGGCTGTGCAGGCTCCCGTTTTTTAAACGGCACCCTCGATATCCATCTGGAGCTTGAAAAAGAGCTGGCTGCATGGGTAGGAAAAGAGGCCGTCATCTGCTTCACAACGGGGTTTCAGGTCAACCAGGGGGTCGTCCCGGCTTTGCTGAACCGCCACGATATTGTTATCATGGATGTGGACAACCATGCCAGCATTGTAGATGGCGCCAAGCTTTCCATGGCTCGTCCGATCCGGTTTCCCCACAACGACATGGAAAAACTGAAGCAGGTGCTGGAAAACGGCCTTCCGGACGGCAAAGGCCGGCTGATCATTGTAGACGGTGTTTTCAGCATGATGGGTGATATTGCCAAACTGCCGGAACTGACTGCCCTGGCGGAAAAGCATCAGGCCGCCTTCATGGTTGACGACGCCCATGGACTTGGTGTTTTAGGCCCGGAAGGTAGCGGAACGTCTGCCCACTTTGATCTCACCGGCAAGGTTGACTTCATCATGGGGACATTCAGCAAGTCCCTTGCTTCCGTGGGTGGTTTTATTGCCGGAAACACCCGGGCCATTGAATTCATCAAACACCATGCCCGCTCCTTTATCTTCAGTGCCAGCATGCCTCCGGCTTCGGCCGCGGCCGCCCTGGCCGCCCTGAAAATTATTCGCCGGGAACCCCAAAGGATCGATCGTCTGTGGGAAAACACGCGCCAGATGAAACAGGGGCTGCAGCAGCTCGGTTTCGACACCGGCGCCTCCGAAACACCGATTATACCGGTTTACATCACAGACCTGATTACCTTGATGAATTTTTGCAAGGAACTGGATGAAAAGGGAATTTTCGTCAATCCCGTATTCCCGCCTGCCGTTCAGCCCAACAGGAGCATGCTGCGGATCAGCCTGATGGCAACCCACACCCTGGAACAAATATCCATGGCGCTCGATACGTTTGAGCACTTAGGCAAAAAGCTGGGATTGATATAAAAGAATTGAAAGGCGGATAACTGACTTGAGTTGGCTTCTATTGTTTTTTTTTGCTGCGCTCCTTAGTTGCTGTTTCGCTTTGGTTTTTTTCGGTAGCAGAAATGCCTTCGTCCCGGTCGGCGAAAAACCCGCTCCCGGCGACACCTGCTGGCCCAAAGTGACTGCCATCGTTCCGGCAGCCGGGCTGCCACAAGGTTTGGACGCCTGCCTGGCATCCCTGCAATCACAAGATTATCCCGATTATGAACTGATTTTCGTCACCGCTGATTGGCAGGATCCAGCCGCAGCCGTCATTCAGCAATCAATCGGCACGCATAAGACCGTACGCCTGATTTGCAGTGGTGAGGCAACGTCGTGTGGACAGAAAAACCACAGTATTTTGGCCGCTCTGAAAGTGGCATCGGATGATACGGAAGTTTTTGTTTTTTGCGACAGTACCCGGACGGCACCGCCTTTCTGGTTGAAAAGCCTGATCCTGCCCATCGCCACGGGAACCATAACCATAACCTCCGGATACCATCATATCGTTTTCCCGAAAAACGCCCCTTTTGCTGTTCGGGTGCATGCCTGCATCGTTCTTATGTTGTACATCACCCGGGGCATTCGCCGACTGATGCAGCCGTGGGGCGGCAGCATGGCAATAGCCCGAAACACTTTTCAAAGCCTGAAAATCGCGGAATTATGGTCACGCAATGTGGTGGACGATGTCTCCCTGGCAGCACACCTGAAAAAAATGGGAGTGGCGGTGTGTCCTGTACCGGAAGCCTGCCTGGCAACCCCGCTGGAACAAGAAACGGCTATGCATTGGCTCCGGTGGATGGATCGGCAATGGCTCTATCTGAAATTCTGCCTTCCTGCAAGTTGGGCCTTGGCTGGCCTGTTCTGCTACGGGTTATCATCCGCGATATTGCTGTCTGCCGCCATGACGATCATGGGGCTGTTGGGTGCAATGCCTCTGATGATGGCAGCCATGGGGGCTTTATTCCTGATAGTCCTTGCGGTTTTGGGGCTTGTCATTCACAGCTATCACCCGGATGCCGGCTCCCGGCCTGCCTGGTTGGCTGCCGGGTTCACAACGCTGATAGCAGCATCGCTGTCTCATATTCGATCTGTCGGGTTATCGAAAATCCGCTGGAAATCGAAACGCTATGCCGTCGGTAAAAACGGCGTTGTCACTGGAATTTTTCCGATCTAATGCGTGCCCCTCCATAAAAAGGGTTTACAAAATGAAAAGAAGAGTGGTCGTAACCGGGCTTGGTGTTATCGCCCCGAACGGAATTGGTAAAACGGCTTTCTGGAAAGCCAATTGTAGCGGCAAATCAGGGGTTGGCCTACTGAATAGTTTCGATACAGAACGGTTTCGAACTAAAATGGCGGCACAGGTGAACGATTTCAACCCGGCCGATTTCATGCCGCAGGCCGTTGCCGCCCGGGTGGACCGGTTTGTCCATTTCGGCCTGGCTGCCGCCGATATGGCCATTACCGACAGTGGGCTCAAAATGGAAAACCTGGACAGCTACAGGGTCGGGGTCATTATGGGGTCCGGCCTCGGCGGTATATTGTTTCATGAGGAGCAGCTGCTCCAAAACAGTCACAAGGGCGCCCACCGGGTGAACCCGACGTGTGTCCCCAAAATAACACCCAATGCCGTATCCGCCCATATCGCCATTCGGTATGGCTTGAAAGGTCCCAACTTCGTCGTCAGTACCGCCTGCGCGTCCGGAAACCACGCCATCGGAGAAGCCCTATGCAAGATTCAGAACGGACGGGCGGATGTGATCCTTAGTGGTGGTACGGAAGCACCGTTCACACCCTACACATTCGGCGCCTTTTACTCCTTACGCGTATTGTCCAGCACCGACCGACCGCCACACGAAGCCAGCAGACCCTTTGACAGGGATCGGGACGGCTTTGTTATGGGGGAAGGCGGGGCCGTGCTGGTTTTGGAAGAATACGAACACGCGCGCAAAAGAAACGCCCGTATTTATGCGGAAATCAGTGGTTACGGGTTGACCAGTGGAGCGTATCATATGGTCGTGCCGCTACCCGAAGGAGAAGATGCGGCCCAAACCATGCGGCTGGCACTCCAGGATGCAGCCATTGACCCTGCAACCGTTTCTTACATCAATGCTCATGGAACCAGTACCCGGGCAAACGATATTGCCGAAACAAAAGCCATTAAAGCTGTTTTTGGCTCTTCTGCCTATCGGATACCGGTCTCCTCCACAAAATCCATGATCGGGCATACCATCGGTGCCGCAGGTGCCATAGAGGCTGTCGTCTGCTGCCTGGCCATCGCCCATCAGAAAATCCCACCGACCATTAATTATGAAAATGTTGATCCGGAATGTGATTTGGACTATGTTCCGCAACAGGCAAGAGACGTAAACATCGAATCGGCGGTTTCCAATGCATTCGGTTTTGGAAGCGTCAACGCCAGTATTGTTTTTCAAAAGGTATAACCTACACTATTTTGAGGTCATTGGATGACGATCGCTAAAAATGAAATTCTGGGAAAGGTGACGGCCGCTCTGTCTAAGATGCTGATCATCGATACAGAAAACATCACGCCGGAATCCGTCCTGGTGGAAGATCTGGGGATGGACTCCTACTACGCCGTAGAACTGCTGTTTGAGCTGGAAGATCAATACAATATCGAAATACCCGATGAAGAAGCCACCAAATTTAAAACGGTAACCGACATTGTTGCGTATATACAGAATCGCCTGGCCGAGGCCTAAACATTGTGTACAGGTATAATGAAAACCGTTATCCGGAAAGTTGCCGACCGAAAAGATCTGAAACAATTCATTTTTCTTCCTGAAAGACTGCATGACGGCCATGCCGCCTGGGTGCCTCCCATCTATTCCGACGAGTGGCAGTACTTTAATCCGCGAAAGAACCCTGCGTTTGGATATTGCGACACCACCATGCTGCTTGCCCTTCGCAATGGGAAGCCCGTAGGACGCGTTCTGGGCATCATCAATCATCGTGCCAATAAAATGTACGCGGAAAAAACCGTCCGTTTTTCCTGCCTGGAAACCGTAGAAGACAGTCAGGTCGTCCGCTTGCTATTGCACCACATCGAGCAGTGGGCCCTGCAGGAGGGTATGCAACAGGTCGTCGGCCCGATGGGGTTTACCGGCCTGGATCCGGAAGGGTTCCAGGTGGAAGGATTTGAAAACAAAACGACCATCACCTCCTATGGAAATTTCCGTTGGATGCCGCCGTTTGTCGAGGAGTGCGGATATTCTAAGATACAGGACTATGTGACGTATCGACTGGAAACCCCTCCCACTCTGCCCCGGGCGTGGCTCAACCTTCAAAGAAGAATCCTCCTGCGAAACAACCTGACACTCGTCGAGGTCCATACCAAAAAGGAGATCAAGCCTTGGATAAAATCCGCTTTCCAATTGATGAACGATGCTTACACGGAAGCGGGCATCTTTGGCTTTGTACCTTTGGACGACAGGGAAATCGGGATGCTTATCAGGCGTTATCTTCCGGTAATCGACCCTCGATTCGTTAAAGGGGTACTCAAAAACAATGTATTGATCGCTTTCATTATTGCGATACCGGATATGACCGAAGGCATCCGAAAATCACGCGGCCACCTTTTCCCGTTTGGACTTTACCATATTTTGAAAGCCCGCCGCAAAAGCCGCCAGCTCGATCTTCTCCTGGGTGCCGTTCGCCCGGATTGCCGAAATCTCGGAGCCGATGTCTTGATCATGACCGCCCTGATAATATCTGCGCAACAGGCAGGCATCAAAGAGGGAGACACCCATCACCAAATGGAGAACAA
>CAZKYZ010000119.1:0-10005 GCA_964557055.1 uncultured Desulfobacterales bacterium | reverse complement strand
CTCCGGTTTAAAACTCGCGTCCGCCTTGATCTTGAACCAAAATCCGTTTTTTGAGATAGCTTATAGAACCTGTCTGCAATCAATATGCAGCGATTTCAGGTTTGCCGCCTATAGGGGAAAATGACTTTCCCCCCGAATTTCCCAGACGGGCGGTCACTTCACCACATCTCCTTCCCGCAATTCCCGGATTTCCGAATCGGAATAGCCGGCGCCTCTTAAGACCAGGTCGGTATGTTCTCCCATCCCTGGGGCTGGGGCCGAGGTTCCGGCCGAACAGCGGCTGAACCGGATCGGGTAGCCCGGGATTTTGATGGAACCGTGCTCCGGATGATCAAATTCAACGATATAATCATTTATCAATGCCTGCGGATCGGACAGAACTTCCTTAACCGTCTGGATCGGGGTGAACATGAGACCGTGTTTTTCAAAAATCGTCATCCACGCATTACGGTCTTTCGAAAGCATGACCCGGTCGAATATTTCCACCAGAGCGCCACAGTTTTCGTGGCGGCTTTTGCCGTCTGCAAACCGCTCATCAGAGCACAGGCGGGCCTGTCCGGTGGCCCGGCAGAATGTTTCCCAATATTTTTCTTCGGGATGGTGCACACCGATGATCCAAAGCCCGTCCGCGCATTGAAAATTATTGCGCAAAGGAGAATTCTCCGATCGGATCCATGACATCCCGGGGTCAACGGAAAGCAGGCTGGCCGTAAACAGATTGGCATACACCAACCACATTGCGGAACTGTATAGGGAGGTATCGACAGCCTGCCCCCAGCCGTGGCGTTCGCGTACAAACAGGGCCGTGAGAATGGCGTGGCTCATGGTAATAGCCGTGGCCTGATCGAGCACGGCCAGGTGGATCAGGGCCGGTTTGGCGGGGTCATGCAGGAACATCATCCCGGAGCGGGCCTGGCCCAAAGGGTCGAATGCGCCGACATTTCCGGCAGGGCCCTTCTGCCCGTAACCGGAAACACTGGCGTGAATAATGTCGGGCCGCACCGCCTTCAGCGAAGGATAATCGATCCCCAGCGCTTTTTTGGTGTCCCGCCGTAAGTTGGTCAAAAAAACATCCGCCCCGGCCACAAGTCGAAGAAAAACCTCCCGGCCTTTCTCTTTTTTAATATCCAGATAAATCCCTTTTTTATTGCGGTTGGACACTTCGAACATAACGCTTTCACCGGACGGTACGGAAATATCCACGCCCCCGACAACCGTCCAGTATCGCTCCGGATCCCCGAAACCGGCTTCAATTTTAATAATCTCAGCTCCCAGGTCTCCGAGGATAGCGCCAGCCCCCGGCCCGGCATGAAAGACGCCGTACTCTACTACCTTTATTCCTGCAAGAGGTCCCGGTTTCCCGTTATTTCCTTCCTTCGGCTGCTGCACGCGTATTGTTTACCCTTTAGAGATATCTATGTCCTGTGTGGTTCAAGATCGAAGCATTTGCCCTATACACTTTTCCTATAGGCCCATGAATTTTGCGGCTATTCCCTTCATAATTTCATTGGTTCCGGCGAAGATGGACATCACCCGCATATCCCGCAGGCCCCTTACAATGGGGCAGGTTTCCGCCATCCCGTCTTCCCCGGCCAGTTCCAGGCTACGGTTGGCAATTCGGTTAACCAGGTCGGTGGTCCAGTATTTTGCCATGGACGTTTCAACCACGATGTGATTTCCTTCCACGTGGTCGGCCACCAGCTTTTCGATAAAGGTCCTGCCGATCTTGACCTCCGTGGCCATTTCCACCAGGGCGAACTGGACGGCCTGCCGCCGTGATATTGGTTTTTCCCGTACCGTCTTCTTGCGGCAGTATTCCATGGTCCATTCCAGTATCCGCTCAGCCCCCGCCAGGGCCCCGACGCTGCAGGTCAGCCGCTCCTGCTGGAGTTTCTCCATGAGCATCATGAACCCCATGCCCTTCTCTCCCAGCCTGTTTTCTTTGGGGATGCGGCAGTTGTTGAAAAACAGTTCCGCCGTGTCCTGGCTCTGCCACCCCATCTTGTCCAGTTGATTTCCCTTGTCGAAGCCGGGTGTATCGGCTTCGATGACATAGAGAGAGACGGACTGGTATTTGTCCTCGATGGCCGGATCCCTGGCAGCCAGCACCAGAAGGTCACAATTGATCCCGTTGGAAATGAATGTCTTGGCACCGTTGATCACCACCTCATCCCCCTCCTCCACGGCGGTGGTGCGCATGGAAGCGAGATCGCTTCCGGCATCCGGCTCCGTCATGGCCACGGCGGTAATGATATCCCCGGAAACACATCCCGGCAGATACTTTTTTCGTATGGCCTCCGATCCAAAGGAATCAATGTAGGGCACCACCACGTCGCTGTGCAGACCGGCAGCCAGTCCGGTCTGACCGGTCCGGGACAGTTCTTCGGTAACGATGCATGAATAGCGAAAATCGCCCCCCAGGCCGCCGAACTCAGGTGCAACGGCAGTGCACAGAAAACCGCCTTGTCCCATCTTGCGCCACACTTCCCTGGGCACGATGTGTTCGTGCTCCCACTGGTCGGCAAAGGGCGTCACCTCCTGTTCGCAAAACACTTTCAGGCGGCGGCGAAACGCTTCCTGTTCTTCGGTATAGTCAAGGATCTGCATGGTTATATTTCCCCTTTGCTGAACGCATTGGAAATCATTGAAGCGAGTTCCTGCGGACACTCCATGGGTACCAGATGGCCTGCATTGGAAATCTCGATAAACGCATCGTTAGGACGCAGTCTCTTCCAGGCCTCCCAGGAAGGCTGCGTCAGTACATCGCTGAAACGGCCCCTGATGCCGACTGTGGGAAGATCAACCGCCTTTAATTTTTTCCAGACATATGGAACACTACAATAGATATGGGTTTCCCACTGTTTGGAAAAGGCAAGCCGAAACGAACCGTCTTCGGCCCGGGCCAGTCCATGGGCACCAAAATCCGTCAATGCCTGCGGTGCAAACCGGGCAAATGCCCTTTTGGAGCGATGGAAGTCGATGCTTTCCTGAACGGTACGCCACCGGTCGGGTCGCGTGACCGCTCTGGCGATATAAGAACTGCGGCGGACAACTGAATCGGGTGTAACGCGAAACAAAAACCACCACAGCCCCGGGAAAAAAACCGGGTCGATGAATACCAGCGATGTAAACAGGTCCGGTCTTTTGTAGGCGGCAAACAGGGTGGCCACAGCGCCCATGGAATGACCCGCGCCAATGACCGGACCGTCTGCTTTCTGATCCAGAAATGCGATTAAATCGTCTGCGTAGGTATTCCACGTAATGTGCTTTTCAGGATAACCGCTCCCTTCCCAGGTAGCCCTGTGCCCCAGCCCGAAAACATGGAAATGATCGCACAGCCGCTGTATGAACTGCCCGTAAGTGCCAAACGGATAGGCGTTGGCATGATAGAAATGCAGCGCTGTCCCCAAACCGCCGGCATCATACCAGTGAGCCCTGGTGTCGCCGATCTTGATTTGCTGTTGTATCATAGCCGCTATCGAAACCTGCTTGTACCCGCAAAAACACAGCCTGTCCCGGATATTTCATAAATAATCCGGGTTTGTGGACGGACACGAGTTAACGGATTTTCCCGATAACCGACTGCCCCACTGTCTCCAGGATACCCCGCCGTCCCCCCTCAAGGATATCCAACGCCTTGGCATCCCGGTAAAACCGTTCCACCTCGTATTCGGTCATGTACCCGTATCCGCCGTGCAGTTGGATGGCTTCGTCAGCCACAGCCAGGGCGGCCCGCACGGCAATCATTTTGGCCATGGCCGCCTGCCGTCCATCCTGTTTGCGGGTATGATCGAAAGCGGCGGCGGCCTGGTAGGTAAAAGCCCTTGCCTGTTCCAGCTGGGTGGCCATTTCGGCCAGCTTGTAGCGCGTAATCTCGAACTGGCCGATCTTGCGGCCGAACTGCTCCCGCTGTTTCACGTATTGAAGGGCCCGGTCCATGGCGCCGGCGGCAATCCCAAGAGCCTGCCCGGCAATGATGACGCGGCTTTCATCCATGAATTGCATGCGCTGCTGCATACCCTTTCCTTCCACACCCACCAAATGATCCGCCGCAGTTGTAACGTTGGTGAGTGACAGATCTCCCATAGCAACCATATTAAGCCCGATTTTGCGGCCTTTGTCCGCAACCGTCAGCCCATCCGCTTTGCCGTCCACAATCAGCATGCTGGCCTTTCCGTCCCCATCACCAGATGTTTGGAACGTTTTTGCAAGCACCAGGTACAGGTCGGCCGAGCCGCCGTTGAGGACATTGGTTTTCTCGCCATTGACCACCCAGTTTTCTCCCTCCTTTACGGCAACCGCCTGAAACCCGTCGTCATCGTAGCCGAGACCATTTTCCAGAAAAGCCCCCCCGCTGATCAGGCGGCCCTCGGCGATACCGGGAAGATATTTTTCCTTCAACCCCTCGCCGCCGAAATGAACAATACATTCCGAGGCATAGGTGGACATCATCAGGGCGCATCCGAAGCTGGAATCTTTGCGGCAAAAAGCTTCTGCCACCAGTACATTGTCCAGCAATCCCAATCCGCCACCACCATACGCTTCCGGCAGGTGGATGCCGACAAAACCGAGATCAGCCGCCTTCTTCCAGATCTTTTTCGGAAAAACGTTTCCTTTCTCCAGTTCGATGGCCTGGTCTTTGTCAAACTCCCCTTTGGCGAACTCGGCGGCCGCTTTCTGTATCTCTTTCTGTGATTGATCCAGTATCAGCATTGGATTTCTCCCTAAACTTCGGTTTTATTATCTCTTCGCCATATTTTTTTTGTAACGGCGGGCTATGCCGCCCGGATCTGATATATCCCCGTACTGACGGCAACCACCTCTCCCGCGTTGTCCTTTACTTCTCCAGTGAGGACGAATTCGGATTTGCCGTCTTTTTCCGCCTCCTGCTGAATGCGCAGTACTTCTTCCTCCGGTATCTTCATTTCAATGGTGACATCGGTAGTCGCCGGCCGTCGAAATCGAATCTTCATCTCTTTTACCACCGGGTAGAACCGGGTGACATCGAAACTGGTGAGGAATAGCGCCCCTCCGGGAACCTCCGCCAGGGTGAACAGCGCCCCGGCATACACGGTACCGATATGGTTCTCGTTGCCGGCCAGGGGCGCGGCAAGCTTGATGTGGCCTTTATCCAGAATAAGCGCTTTCACGCCGGTCCGCTCGATAAAGGCCACCTTTGATTCCAGAAGATCGCGGATTTCGTCTTTGCTTAGTTCCAAATTTTACCCCCGATTCTTAGCCATGTTTTTTGGCCCTTATAGGAGTTACCCTTCGTACCTTCCTACGATAGAGATACTGCACACGTTCATGCTTGGAAACCCGCCCAGGTTATGGGTCAAGCCGTATTTTGGATCTTCCAGCTGACGGTCTCCCGCTCTTCCATTGAATTGCAAATACATTTCGTAGAGCATCCGCAACCCGGACGCGCCGATGGGATGCCCGAAGCACTTCAACCCGCCGTCCACCTGGCAGGGTACTTTCCCGTCCCGGTCGTAGAACCCATCCATGATATCGAATACCGCCCGGCCGCGTTCGGAGATGTGCAGGTCTTCCATGGTCACCAGTTCGGTGATGGAAAAACAATCGTGCACTTCCATCATGCTGATCTCTTCCCGCGGATTGGTGATACCGGCCTCTTTGTATACATCGGTGCTGCACTTGCTGGTGGTCAGAAAATGGTCGCCGTCCCAGTCGTTGTAACTCATCTCCTGGCCGTTGCTCAATGCCAGCTGCAGGCCTTTAACGGTGACAAAATCCTTTCTGCCCATTTTTTTGGCGATTTCCGGTGTGGTGACGATGGCACAGGCGGCCCCGTCGCTGACGCCGCAGCAGTCAAACAATCCCAGGGGATGCGCAATGATAGGCGCTGCCATTACCTGCTCTTCCGTAACCGCTTTTCGCAAGTGCGCTTTCGGGTTCAAAACACCGTTGGCGTGGCTTTTGGCGGAAACATGGGCGATGGCCCGCTTGAGATCCTTGTCCTTTATGTTGTACTTGGCCGCATATGCACTGGCCAGCAATGCAAAAGATCCCGGTGCTGTAATATTGGGAAACCATTGCCAGGTCAGACTTCCGGAATCGGAACCCACGAAACTCGGCAGGCCTCCGTAGCCGGTGTCTTTCAGTTTTTCAACGCCCATTGCCAGGCAGATGTCATAGGCCCCGGAAGCCACCCCGTAACAGGCTCCCCCGAAAAGCCTCGGTGCCGGTCGCGCAGAAATTTTCCACGCGGGTAACGGGTATCATAGGCAAGCGCAAGGTCATGGACAGCGGCAGTGCGCTCCTGCCTACATTAATACTTTCAAAACAGGTCCCCAGCCAGGCGGCCCCGATCTCCTTCTTCTCGATACCCGCATCGACAATGCATTCCTCGAATGCTTCCACCATCAGTTCTTCGGCGCCCATGTCCCACCTTTCGCCGAAACGGGAACAGCCCATCCCGATGATTGCAACCTTATCTTTGATACCTGTAGCCATGGTAATATCCTCCTTTACCGATAGTAGCGGTTGTTGAAAAAAATTTGCTCTTTAATCGCTTTTTCTACAACCGCTTATACCACCCTACGGTGTTTCGGTATTTATAGTGTAATAGCGGTATAACGGCAGTCTATCCCAGTTTGAACAATTTTTCGATGAGCTGCGATTTCATGATATCCCCTTCGATCTGCAGCTTGCCAGATGTGTATGCCTGCATGGCGGGCAGCTTCCCGCTTATCAGCTGCACGAAATTTGCATCTTCCATGATCAGCGTACAGGACGGTTTCCGGGTTGCGCCCTTTTCGATGGTGCAAGATTCATTCTGTATGGCCACAGTCCACTCGCCTCCGGCGGCACCGGTAATGCGGTAGAGGAACACGACATCGATTCCGGCGGCGTTTTCGGATTTGAAAGTTCCCGGCATGGCATCGAAGACAGCCGCGATATCCAGGTCTCCTTTTTCCGGCGCAGCTGAATCATCCGCAGTCGTCGGTGCGGCCTTGGGCGTCATCAGATCCATGACGGCCGCATTGGCGTCACTCAGTTCGACGGCGCCTGCCATGCTGTTGATCCGTTCCCAGTTTTCGGCAATCATCTCGATGCTGGGAGGGTTGCCGTTTTCGGCCAATTGCACCCCGTTACCGGTCAATACGGCAGCCCGGTTAAAATAGCCCATACCGGCATTGAAAATCTGTCCGGATGTTTCACAGGCCTCGCTGCAGAGATAAAGCACCATGGGAGCGACGAATTCGGGCTTCATTTTCTCAAAAACTTCGGGAGGCAGGACATCTTCGGTGAGCCGCGATGCCGCCAGGGGGGCAATTGTATTCACCTTGATGTCATATTTGGCACCTTCTATTTTGATGGTATTCATCAACCCCACCAGGCCGAGTTTTGCCGCTGAATAATTGGTCTGGCCGAAATTACCGTACAGGCCCGCTGCCGATGTGGTCATGACGATCCGGCCATACCCGTTTTCTTTCATAACCGCCATGGCCGGACGGGTGACGTTGCAGGCCCCGTTGAGGTGAACCGCAAGGACGGACTCCCAGTTCTGCGGTTCCATCTTAAGAAAGCTTTTGTCCCGCAGAATGCCGGCATTGTTGACAACAATGTCCACTCGTCCGAATGCATCCATGGCGGTTTTCACGATGTTCTCACCTCCCTCCGGGGAAGCCACGTTGTCGTAATTGGCGACGGCCTCACCACCCAGTGCCTGTATCTCCGCAACGACCTCGTCTGCGGGAGAAGCGGATCCTTTTCCGGAACCGTCCCGGGCGCCGCCCAGGTCGTTGATGACGACCTTGGCGCCCCGCTTGGCCAGTTCCAGGGCATACACGCGTCCCAGACCTGCTCCGGCACCGGTGACAATGGCTACCCGGCCGTTGTAATTGATCTTGTCCAGTTCCGCCGCTGCCCCGGGAACGGGGACCGCCTTCCAGAAGTAGTTGACAAAGCCGCGGGTTTTGTCTGCCACCTTGCGTTTGAATTCCATTCGCACGGGAAGACCCACGCGGATGTCGTCCAGTTCGCAATCGGTGAAATCAGCCATCAGGCGCCCGCCGCCTTCGAACTGGACCATGCCGTAAATGGCCGGTGGATCGACCGATATGGCAAGCATGTCGCCGGTAAAGGTCCTCACGACAGCGGGGACATCGGCAAATTCGTAATCTTTTTGGGTATGGTGCGCTTCGCAGGCCGGATTCACACAGATATCCATTTTGGGATACTGGGCGGTCCCGCATTGGCTGCATTTTCCACCCACCAGTCCCAGGATCATCTTGTTCTTGCGCCACAGGACGGTGGTGGCTGTCTGGGTGGGAGCCTCGGCCCGGATGCCCATTTCGGTTTCGATGAGTTCACGGAATTTGAGCCACTTCTGGTAATTGTCGATGGTCTTTTTGTTCTCCAGGCTGCCCTTACAACCGTTGCGGGGGCTCAGTTTACGGATATTTTCGGTAACTTTAAAGCAGAGTGCGTTGGCACCCTGCCCGAAACCCGCAACCAGTATACGATCCCCCGGGGAAGCCTCTTCCAGAGCCGCCACCAGCATCATCAGGGAGTGGGCCACACCGGTTTCACCGCAGACTTCATGCATATTGTCGATCACCTTTTCCGGGGCGGCACCCAGCTTTTTGGCAATTTTTTTGTGATCTCCTTTGAAAAAGCAGGGATAGGCAAGTTTATCCACATCATCCATGCTGATACCCAGCTTGTCCAGCAAGCCGTTGACAGCCTCCGGAATGATTTTGCCATACCCTTCGTCACGGGTCCAGCGTTCCTCCCAGACATAATCGTATTTGTTAAACGCACCACGGTAGTGATCCACAAAATCGCAGGATATGCTGTAAGACCCCTCGAATTCGGCGATCACGTCCGTGTCTCCAACCATGAGGGAGGCAGCGCCATCACCAAACCACATTTCGTAAAAATAGGCGGTCTTGGTTTCCCGCCGGTCAGCCGCAGCCACAAGGACGTTCTTGCGATCTCCGCCCCTAACAGCATCAAAAGAGCTGATAAGGGATGTCGTCCCAGTCTTTTGGGAAGAGGTGAAATCCGAAGTCAGCATCTCTTTTTTCAGATTTAGGGCGGACTGGATGATGCCTGCATTCTGCCGGTCCGCGAAAGGTAGTGTGGTGGATGCCAGGTACAGGGCATCGATGGCCTGTTTGTCCATCCCCTGGATGCAATCTCTGGATGCCGCCACCGCCATGGTGATAGAATCTTCATCCCAGTTGCACATGGAGCGCTCTCCCTGGGAAACCATCATGATGGCGGGCGCAAACCACCCCATGCCCTGGACAATGGACATGCGGTTCAACCGCAGCCGTGGAATATATGCTCCGTATGAAGTGATACCGATCATTTCAAACTCCTTGGTCTATGAATTAGGTTTCCTGTTCTTTCTGCACGCCGTTTTTGTGTTGTTTCGTCACAACTAAAACTTGAACAGTTTTTCAATCAACTGGGATTTCATGATATCCCCTTCGATAACGAGCTTGCCGGATGTATAAGCCTGCATGGCGGGCATCTGCCCCCCCATCATGGCCAGAAAATCCGGAGCCTCCATTTTAATGGTACATACCGGCTTTTCGTGCACACCGGCTTCAACGGTACAGGTGTCGTTCTGTATGACGCTGAACCAGTCGCCGCCGCCGTCACCGGAAATATTGTACTGGAAGCTGACGTCGACACCGTCTGCCGCTGCGGGCACGAAAGCATCGACCATTTTATTAAAGACCTCCGCCACCGAAGGACCTCCGCTTCCGGCACCTCCGGCATCGGGCCCCACTGCCGCGGCCGGTTGCGAAAAAGCCAGCATAACATCCCCGATCTGGTCGTTGAGCTGGAAGTACTCCTTACCTTTGTCCAGCGAAGAGATTGCGCCGATTTTTGCGACCACGTCCTCGACGGAAGGAATGCTCTGGCCGTCTCCCACAACCGCACCGGGACCTGTGACCACCGCCGCCCGGTTGAAAAATCCCATGCCGGCGTTATAAATGTTGCCCGTTTCCTGGCAATTTTGCG
>CAZKYZ010000118.1:0-10075 GCA_964557055.1 uncultured Desulfobacterales bacterium | reverse complement strand
GGCACCGGGGTGGTCATGCCGCCAATCCCTTATGATCCCTACGAGAATGACCTCAAACTGAATGACTATCCACCTTTTCCACCGTCACTTAGCGACCGGCACTTTTTCGGCACAGACACTTCCGGTCGGGATATTGTCGCCCGGTTGATCTACGGATTTCGGATTGCCATTTTTTTTTCTCTTGCGCTGCTGCTGGCGAATTATACGATCGGGGTGGCCATCGGCTGTGCCATGGGATACTGGGGCGGAAAATTTGATTTAATTTTTCAACGAATTATTGAAATCTGGTCCAACGTACCCATACTGTATGTCATTATTATTATTGCATCCATTATTGTGCCGAGCTTTGCCATGCTCGTGCTGATTATGGCTTTTTTTGGATGGATGGGAATGACCTGGACCATGCGGACCATTACCTACAAAGAGCGTGAACGGGATTATGTGCTGGCTTCGCGGGCATTGGGAGCCGGCAATCTGCGAACGATTTTCAAGCACATTCTGCCGAATACAATATCGGTTATTGTTACGTATGTGCCGTTTTCCATTTCCGGCGGAATTGTTGCCCTGACCTCACTCGACTATCTCGGGTTCGGACTGCCGCCACCGACGCCCTCCTGGGGAGAACTGCTCCAGCAGGGCTGGTCCAATCTGGAGGCCTGGTGGATTTCGGCTTCGGTTGTATGCGCCATGCTGATCACACTTATGACGGTTACTTTTGTGGGAGAAGCGATTCGTGAGGCTTTTGATCCCAAAATGCACACCATTTACGAATAAGGGCTGATATTTTCGATTACGGAAAGGATTGAAACATGTTTTGCCGAAATAGAACAGCTGGTGGAATCCTGACTGTATTCATCATCGTGTTGATCATTTGCATCCCGTCTGCCTCCGGGGAGCCGCTTCCCGAGGATATCGAATGGCTGACAAACCAAATCGACCCGGTGTTCGCCTCCCCGGAGGCAAAAAAAGGCGGTACCTTTCGCACGGCCGAACTGAGTTTTCCACTGACCTTCCGTGTGGTCGGTCCGGACTCCAACAGCGCCTACCGCGGCTACATCCTGGACAATCAGCTGTCGCTGATCGGCATTCATCCCAACACAGAGAATATTATTCCGGAAATTGCTACCCATTGGGCTTTCGGCAGCGACAAAAAGACCATGTACTTCAAACTGAACCCCACGGCGCGCTGGTCCGACGGTTATCCGGTAACGGCTGATGATTTTGTTTATACGCTGGAGTTTATGCGATCCAAGCATATCGTGGCGCCCTGGTACAATGACTATTACACCAAAGAGATCGAAAAAGTGGTGGTGTATGATGACCACACCCTGGCAGTTGTGGGAACCAAGGCGCAGCCGGACCTGCATCTGAAACTGGGGCTTGGTCCAACCCCGCGTCATTACTATAAGAAGCTGGGTGAAGACTTCGTGCGTAAATACAACTGGGAAATCGTTCCCAATACGGGCGCCTATATCATCTCCGATTTTAAAAAGGGCCGTTATCTGCAGTTTTCCAGGAAAACGGACTGGTGGGCCAAGGATCTGAAGTATTTTCAGAACCGATTCAATGTCGACAAGGTGCATGT
This sequence comes from uncultured Desulfobacterales bacterium, assembly GCA_964557055.1. GTDB lineage: Bacteria > Desulfobacterota > Desulfobacteria > Desulfobacterales > CAZKYZ01 > CAZKYZ01. The sequence goes on along the minus strand of CAZKYZ010000118.1, from coordinate 8,490 downwards.
AACCGTGATCCGGGACGTGAACCTGCAGTGGGAACATTTTAAAAAAGGAAATATCGATACCTTCTCCTTGACGCAGCCGAAGTACTGGCACAAGAAATCGCAAATATCCGTATTCGAAGACGGTTATGTGGACAAAATCTGGTTTTTTACCGATTCCCAGCAGCCTTCGCTTGGCTTGTGGCTCAACGAAGACAAAGAAATTTTTAAAGATCCCAATGTACGCTATGCATTTGCCCACGGTATGAATATCCAGAAAGTGATCGACACGGTTTTGCAAAAAGACTACTATCGTTTGGAGCATGGTTACGTCGGTTACGGGGACTACACCAACAATTCCATCAAGGCCAGACGATTCGATTTGTCCAGGGTGGAAGCGTACATGCAAAAATCCGGCTGGCAGCGTGGACCGGACGGGATCTGGGAGAAAAACGGCAGGCGATTTTCCGTTGAGATTGTCTACAGTCAGGAGGATCATACCCCACGCCTGGTGGTTTTAAAAGAGGAAGCCAAACGTGCCGGCATTGAGCTTAATCTCCTGCGTCTCGATCCGGCGGCGAGCTACAAAAAAACGTTGGAAAAAAAGCATGAGGTGGCCTGGTCCGGCTGGTCCACTTCGTTGCGGCCTCGTTTTTGGGAACATTTTCATTCCGTAAATGCCCACAAACCCCAGACCAACAATATCACCAATACCGATAATCCCGAACTGGATCGCCTTATCGATGCCTACCGCAATTCGCTGAAAACCGAAGAACGTATCGCACTGGCTATCCGCATCCAGCAGATGATCCACGACCTTGGGATGTATGTGCCCACTTTTATGGTTCCTTACGTCCGCGAAGGTTTCTGGCGCTGGTGGCGTCTGCCGCAGCCGCCTGGCGCAAGGCACTCCGGCAGTCTGTTCGATCCATTCGGGAGTACTGCCGGGGGGCTCTTCTGGTTCGACGCTGAAATCCATCAGGAAACAAAAGAAGCCATGAAAAAGAAACAGACTTTCGAACCGGTAACGATCATTGATACAACCTACAAGACGTTTTAACCGGATCGCTGCAATATTTGTGGTTAAGGAGATAAATGTCGGACAACAGCCAACCAATCCTGACCCTGAAACACCTCAAAACCGCTTTCGATACGGAAAGCGGGCGTGTTCGTGCGGTGGATGACGTTTCCTTTTCCCTTTTTCCAGGAAAGATATTGGGGTTGGTTGGGGAATCCGGCTGTGGAAAAAGTGTAACCGCTCTTTCCATCATGCGGCTGTTGCCGAAACCGTCCGGCGTTATCGAGGCGGGCCAAATCCGCTTTTTCGATACGAACCTGGTCGATCTGCCCCCGGAAACCATGAGCCGTTACCGCGGGCGACGGCTGGCCATGATTTTCCAGGAACCGATGACGGCTCTCAATCCGGTCCACCGTATCGGACGCCAGCTTGGCGAGGTGTATCGGTTGCACATGCCGGAGATGAGTGCTACGGACATTCGTGCTGCCTCAGCGGCCATGCTTCATAAAGCCGGTATAGCGGATCCGGAACAGCTCCTGTCGGCATATCCCCACCAGATGTCCGGGGGAATGCGCCAACGGATCATGATCGCCATGGCCCTGGCGGCGAGGCCCGAAATCCTGATTGCCGACGAACCGACCACCGCCCTGGATGTGACCATTCAGGCCCAGATTCTCGACCTGATTCAAAAACTGCAGGAAGAAACGGGAATGGCCGTGATCTTCATCACCCACGACCTGGGTGTGATTGCTGAAATATGCAGTGAGGTGGTGGTCATGTATGCCGGACAGGTGGCTGAAGCCGCGCCGGTGGATGCGTTGTTCGCTGATCCCAAACACCCCTATACCCGTGGGCTGCTGGCTTCCATCCCACGGTTGGAAACGCCTTCCAAAAGCAGACTTCCGATAATCCCCGGCACCGTTCCGGGATTGACAGAGTTGCCCCCGGGGTGCCGGTTCCAAAACCGATGCAGCCATGCCATGGGAATCTGTCGAACCGCAACGCCTCCAACGGTTATGGTTGGGCGCAGGCATTCAGTGAGCTGCTATCTGTATGGACAGGAAACGGAAAATGGATAAGGACCTGCTTACCGTCGAGAACCTGAAGATGTACTTCCCTGTTCGTAAGGGCATTTTTCGTCGTCGTGTCGGCAGCGTATACGCGGTTGATGATGTGTCCTTCTCCGTGGAGAAAGGAAAAACACTGGGTCTTGTCGGAGAATCGGGATGCGGCAAAACAACGTTGGGACGTTCCGTTATACGTCTATACCGCCCCACGGCCGGAAGGGTTATTTTCGATGGACGCGATGTTTTAACGATGGATCGGCGATACCTGCGAAAAACCAGACGGAACCTTCAGATGATTTTTCAGGACCCTTTTGAATCCTTGAATGGACGGCACACCATCGGTGAAATCCTGGAAGAGCCCTTTATCGTTCATCGGTTGGGAAGCCGAGCCGAGCGACGGGAAAAGGTGGTGTCTTTGCTGGCGCAAGTCGGGTTGGAAGAAGATGCGCGGATACGTTATCCCTACGAATTTTCCGGAGGGCAACGCCAGCGAATCGGAATCGCCAGATCTATCGCCCTTAAGCCGAAACTGATTGTTTGTGACGAGCCGGTTTCGGCCCTTGATGTTTCAGTTCAATCGCAGATTATCAACCTTCTGCTGGACCTGCAGCGTGAGATGGGCCTGTCCCTGCTTTTTATCGCCCATGATCTGTCCGTGGTCAAACATGTATCGGATGTAGTGGCTGTAATGTATCTCGGCAAGATTGTAGAGCAGGCCGGATCCGAAGAACTCTACCGCAATCCTTGCCATCCGTATACCCGGGCGCTGATTTCATCTATTCCGGTGGCGGATCCGGCCCGCAAAAGAAAAGTCGAACACTTGCGGGGTGAGGTTCCATCGCCCATGAATCCACCATCGGGCTGCCGTTTTCATACCCGTTGCCCCCTTATGATCAAGCTCTGCCGCCAAGAGGAACCGATACTGTGCAACCGAACTACCCCAGAGGGAAAAATTCATCTGACGGCCTGTCATCGTGCTGGAGAGAAAAACGAATAGCGGCTACTTTCCAGGATAGAGGCGTTTTGGTAACAAGAAAAACGCGATACCAGATCATTGTTGCCCTATATGCAGCGCTTATATTTGATTTTGCAGGCAAGGGATGATAACGGTAATTTTGAATAGCGAACGGGTATGGATGGTGCATTGAACCTTACGAACAAAACGGAAACGAGGTGTCCGCGTGAGTGGTAACTACAAGGTTGTGTTGAACGGAAAAATTATCCCGGGATGGGAAAAGCAGGAAGTAATGGAAAACCTGGCGAGGGTTTTCAAAACCGACCCACAGAAAACCGCTCGTTTGATCAGCGGTCAGCCGACTGTGGTCAAAAAAGGCGTCAGCAAAGATCAGGCCCAGGCACTCCAGCGCATACTGGAAAATGCCGGCGCCGATTGTGAAGTGGCGGGAGCGGAAACAGGTACAGCGCCACCACCGGCTCCGGGAACAGCGAGGGCCGCAGCACCACGGACCGGAATACCCACCCCACCAGCTGTCGGGGGCATTTTCAGCTGCCCGAGATGTGGACAAACCCAAGCCAAAGGACAGGAATGCATTCAATGCGGCATTATATTCAATAAACTTGAAGAGACCTCAGGGCCCGCCGGAGCAGCTGCTGACGCACCTTCCCCCAAATCGACCTTCCAGGACGACCTGTATGCCTTTATTGATCGGAACCAGCGCCGTTATATGCACAAATTCGCACGATTCCGGGAAGCGGGAGACGACTTTAGCATGACATGGAATTGGGCCACCTTTTTTCTGGGGGCCTGGTGGCTGCTTTACCGCAAACTTTACCTCTGGGCATTGATTGTTATAGTCGTTGGATTTGTTCCCATCGTCAATGTACTGGCACATATCGCTTTGAGTATATGCGGCAATTATATCTATTACCGTCACGCGCGTAAAAAGATACGCGAAATTCGCGCGGAAGATCTTACCGGAAACATCGAAGGCAGGCTTTCCAAGGCTGGAGGTGTTTCCTGGATTCCACCCATTGCCGCATTTGTGCTTATTTTGATGATAGGGTTCTCCATCGCCATCCCAACGTATCTCGCCTTCCAGAAAAATGAAATGACCGTTGTTATCGACGAGGCCGCTTTACTACAGCCGACATTTTATACGCATGACGGTGGAATGCATCAAGCCGGATCGGCTTTCATCGTCAATCCGCTGGAAGCCGGCCGCCATCTTTTGCTCACGGCTCACCACCTGTTCAGTCCGATGGGCGGCTTTGACAAAGCCTATTCCGGAAACGAACTCGGAGAACTTATTCGGAAAGTATCCGCCAAGAGCATAGCGGAGTTTTACCTGCAGGTGGAGACAAGCGAAATTCTGCCCATACCAAATGCTCAATCCATTGGTGAATCCGGCCGGGCCGCCTATGACCTGGCGGTTTTCCCGCTGAACGGAAAACCAGGTGATATTCCGGTACTGACCCTGGCCGCCCAAATGCCCAATAAATACCAGTCTGTTTGGCTGCTTGCGCAAATCCAAAACTCCGAAAATCCAAGCAGCATGCTTCATCGGGCCCGGGTTTTCGCGGTTGATGATACCGGGATCGCATATACTTTCGATAGTCCCAACCTTGATCTGACAGCCACCAGCGGCGCGCCCGTATTGGATGCTGATGGTAGGGTGGTTGCTATCAATCTGGGGGGCATCTTACAGAACGGGAAGCTCGTCGGCTTTGGAAACCCCGCAACGGAAATTCGTTTGCGAATCCGGGAGGCCATGGACATCGGTTCCTGATGGGAAGGTGTTGCTAGGCAGGCTTATCCGCTGCTTTCTTACGCTGGTGGTAGCTTTTGACAAAAGCGAGAATGGCCTCGCGCTGTTTTTCCGTGGCTGCAATAAATTCAATACCGATAAGGAAACCATCTGTATTACTGCCGGTAACCGTTCTGACGATCCGCCCCTGGACCTTTATTTTTTGGCCTTTCAGGTCAATGCTCACCAAAACGATAAATGTTCCCCGCAAGGCTTCCGGCGTCCGCAACAGTGCTCCGCCCTGGCTTAAATTTACCATTTGCCCCTTGCCCCGACCGGTTTTACTGCCCTTTTCGTCGAAGAGGGCATAGTCGGTCGTATAGGTTGTACTGATGCGCGGGCTTTGCCTTTTTTCACGAATACCTTTTTTGTGGTTATCCATCGCCGCAATCCGTTTCATCCGTAAAGGTGTCTTTAAGCAGGAGATCTGTATGTTTTGCCATCGGTTGAAGGTACATCTTCATACAGGATTTTTCAACAGGAATCAATGTCCGAAAAATTATCATTGAACAATTCCGGAGCCAACGATATCCTTGGTTGAGAACTGGGTTTCATTGCCGACGAAACAGTATCTGGACCAGCACTAAAAAAAGTGGTTATCTGTGGAAGGATACAGCTGGCCGGATACAAAAAAAGTTTCAGATTGAATTCCCCCATGGGGGCAATGGTTTATAATTTATCAATTTTTGAGAGGAGAGAAACACATGCCAGACATAGATGAAATAAAAGCGGCCAAGACCTTTTATACCGATAACCCTCCGAAGGTGGAGGGATTTTTTCTCAAAGGCTCCAATTCCCTGGAATGGGGTATGAAGGACCGATTGGCCCGCATATTCAACCCTGTGTCGGGTAGAACCGTGATGCTGGCCTTTGACCATGGCTACATCATGGGGCCCACATCAGGACTGGAAAGGATGGATTTGACCATCGTGCCGCTGATCCATTACGCAGATTGCATCATGTGTACCCGGGGTGCTTTGCGTACACTTGTCCCGCCAACAGCGGGCAAGCCGGTTTCCTTGCGCTATTCGGCAGGGAGCACGGTCCTGACTGAGCTCAATGACGAATGCCTCATGGATATCGAGGAGGCAGTCCGTCTCAATGCCTCACTCCTTGCCGTTATGGTGGCTGTGGGCGACAAATTCGAAGCGGTAACCATCCGAAACCTCACAAGGGCGGTGGACATGGGGACCCGCTATGGGATTCCCACCCTCGGTGTAACCGCGGTGGGCAAAGAAATGACTCGGGACGCACGCTACCTGTCCATGGCATCCCGGGTCTGTGCCGAAAATGGTGCCCACGTGGTTAAGACCTACTTCTGCGAAAACTTTGAGCGCGTAACTGCCACCTGTCCAGTACCCATCGTGCTTGCCGGAGGAAAGAAACTGCCTGAATTGGAGGCTCTTGCCATGGCGTATCAGGCCGTAGATCAGGGGGCTTCCGGGGTGGATATGGGCCGAAACATTTTCCAGGCAGGAGATCCGATCGCCATGATTCAGGCTGTTCGAGCCGTGGTGCACGAAAATGAGAAGCCTGATAAAGCATTTGACCTTTACAAAACGCTGAAAGAAACAAAAAATGAAAGTCGCTAAATGGTATAACAACCAAGATATTAGAATTGAGGAAGTACCGACACCCAGGCCAGGTCACAACGAAATGCTGGTCAAAGTGATGTCATGCGGGATTTGCGGCAGTGATATCGTTGAGTGGTACCGTCTGCCCCGGGCGCCTCTCGTCCCGGGGCATGAAATCGGGGCCCAGGTGATGGAGGTCGGAGAATCGATAAAGAAATATAAACCCTTTGATCGGGTTTTCATAGCACCTAAAGTGCCTTGCATGAAATGCGATTACTGCCAAAAAGGGCATTATTCGATCTGCTCGACCATCAAGGAAAGACTGCCGGGTGGATTTGCCGAGTATATTCTGGTGCCGCAAGCGCTGATCGAAAACGGCACCTACCGCCTGCCGGACACGATTACCTACGATCAAAGCACTTTTATTGAGCCGCTGGCCTGCGTCGTCGGAGCTCAGCGGCTGGCGGGTATTCAGCAGGGGGATACCGTCCTGATTATTGGCTGCGGGATGTCTGGTTTACTTCATGTTAAGCTTGCCAAGAAAAAGAACTGCACAGTTGTTGCTATTGACATCCATCCAAAAAAACTGGAGTACGCTAAAAAATTTGGCGCTGATATGACAATTGATGCTAGTACTTATGCTCCGGAACGAATCTATGAAAAATATGGCAGGAAAGCAGATATCGTTATATTATGCGCATCTGCATTGTCGGCCGTTGAACAGGCATGGGAAAGTATCGACAAGGGAGGTACGGTTGTATTTTTTGCGGTACCGGGGCCTGACAAAAAAGTGGAAATACCCATAAATACGTTTTGGACCAAAGAAATCAAAATTTTGACATCATATTTTTGCGGACCACCCGATATCGCCGAAGCGATGAAGTTAATAAAAGAGAAAGAAATAAGCGTAATCGATATGATAACCCATAAATATGATTTACATGACGTCAAAAAAGGGCTGCAGCTTGTGGCGGATGGGCGAGAATCCTTAAAAGTCATCATTTCACCAAATGAAACCATCTTGCCAGAAGGATAGGGCTACTTTTCGTAACAGAAAGAAGGCGGTATAATGATATTGAAGCACGTGGCACTTGTTTGTGGTTCTGAAGAAAAAGCAGATAAATTTTATGGCGGATTTTTAAACCTGAAAAAAAGTCCTCCCAAGAAATTACCTGCCGCCCTTTCCAAACGGTTGTTCAATATAGGCAAAAGTATACAGATCGTTAACTATATGGATGAATATAGTCATTTTGAAATTTTTATTCATGAAACGCGGGGTCACGCCACTGACAAGATTGCACATGTATGCATAGAAGTGCCGGATATCAATAAATTCCTAGAAAAGGGACGGGCTTTAAAATTAGCGGTTCTTCAGGTTCCGAATGGAAGCAAAACGATTACATTCATCCGGGACTATGACGGCAATTTGTTTGAAATAAAAAGCAGCACACCTTCAGACGCATAACGATACTCGGCGGCATAAAGCTCTCCCTGTCCCGGAAAACGCTTACCCGGAGCCGACGTTCTTTTTCAACGAAAAAGAACCGGCAGACTTCCGGGCCAAGACGGATGCCGTCTGTATCTTTGCCATCAAGATCAATTTTCAATACTTTAGCGGTCCAGCCGAACATGTATTGTTTCCCCGATATCTGACCCGTCCAATATATCAAAATGACAGCAACCGGCCATTCCCTCGATCCTAGAGCAAAATCCTATTCTTATGGTGGCTTCCAGTAGCAAAGCAGAGACAAACCCTATTGTGGGCAATGTTCGGGCCAATACGGTCGATCCCGAATTTTGTTACATATTGTTACAAACTGTTACAAAGCCGAAAAGCCTTTTTTGCCGGGTTGTCATAGACAAACAGATAAAGAGAACTGGAACCCGAAAAAAAACAACCAACAATGAGGAGGGTATCATGAGAACCGACAATTTTTTTTCCATCGTCACCACCGTAACGATGTCTGCGCTGCTGTTGTTTGCCGTTCTATTTTTTTCCGGATGCCACCAACGGTCGCCGGAAGACCGGGCGAACGGAATGATTGAACGAATCGCCGCGAAATTGGACCTTGACGCATCTCAGAAAGCGT
>CAZKYZ010000117.1:5860-10098 GCA_964557055.1 uncultured Desulfobacterales bacterium | reverse complement strand
GAGAAAAAAGGCGCCATTACGGTTGTTTTGCTCGATATGCTGATGCCGGATATGGACGGCACAGAAACATTTGGGCGGTTACAGGCGATAGACCCGCAAGTGCCAGTTGTTCTGCTCAGTGGTTACAGTCAGCACATGGACCGTGACACGCTTTTTGGAGAGGGATTTTCCGGTTTCCTGCAGAAGCCGTTTGGTGAGAAGGAGCTTTCCAAAGTCTTACGGGGAATACTCTCCGGCGACTCCTGACGGGGGAGGGCGAGGGGACAAGAATCTGCCCAACCGGGGGTTACATAAAAACCGGCTTCCCCTGATGCCGTATTCACGTACATCCGAGAAGCCGTATGAATGATCACCGCAAACACTTTTTTTAAGTATAACCTTTGGAAAAAAACAATTTCCCCTGGTTTGTTATTTGATGTTGGATTGGGTGATCATGCTTTCCATCATCCTTTCTTATAAGATAATAACCCAAAAGCGTTTGTCAATATTTCATGAAAGTCCGAAAACGGCATTTTTTCAACGCCAGCGACCCGATAAATGATCATTTCGAAAAGCAACCGGGGGAGCAAGAATTTCAGACCATATGACGGCTTTCTCCAGGTCCGTTCCCCGGAGTCTGTTTGCGGACCCGCCGTTAATCCGGCTGGCGGGGGTTTTTCCTTGATTTTCCTGTTGCGCGGTCAATGTCTTTGATCCAATTATGGAAGGTCCCATTTGGGGAGTCGGTATAGGGGGCGGTGCCGGCCGCCGCCTGGTCGCGGACCTGGAATCAATGGCAGGTTCGTGCAGTGAATCTGAATCCCCATCCGGTGGAAAAGGGAGCACCAATTCCGGGTGGCCGGCTTTATCACCAGCCAGCATCTCCCAAACGGAATTCCCTTTCCCCTGGGATGCTTTCTGTTCCAATTCCGTTTTTATTTGCCTGATAAATTTGCCGATGATTCCCCGCAGGGGAGAATCTTTTTTGTCAGCTGCTTTTTTGCGGCCGAAAATAACAGAAAGGATCCATACGGTCACGAACAATATGGGTACAAGGCTTTCAAAATCCATGATAAATATCTCGCAGTTGTTTACATTTTAGGCTTGTCGTCTGCTGTCTTTCCGTCCGAACCGATCTTGCTCCTCATCTCCGTGTCTGCCATGATATTTTTCATTTTGTAGTAATCCATGATACCCAGGTTGCCAGCCCGAAAAGCTTCTGCCATGGCAAGCGGTATCTGGGCTTCGGCTTCGATTACCTTGGCCCGCATTTCTTCAACGCGTGCTCTCATTTCCTGTTCTACAGCAAATGCCATGGCACGCCGTTCTTCGGCCTTGGCCTGGGCGATTTTCTTATCCGCTTCGGCCCGATCGGTTTCCAGTTCTGCGCCGATATTTTTACCGACATCGACATCGGCGATGTCGATGGAGAGAATTTCAAAAGCCGTTCCGGAATCAAGGCCTTTTTCCAGAACCCGTTTGGAAATGAGATCCGGGTTTTCCAATACGTGTTTATGTGACTCCGCTGACCCGATGGTGGTCACGATGCCTTCCCCGACGCGGGCAAGAACAGTTTCTTCACCGGCACCACCCACCAGTCGTTCGATATTCGCCCGAACCGTAACCCGGCACATTGCTTTCAGCTGAATGCCGTCCTTTGCCATGGCGGCAATCAGCGGTGTCTCGATCACTTTGGGGTTAACACTCATCTGGACGGCTTCCAGTACGTTTCGTCCCGCCAGATCGATTGCTGCGGCGCGGTTGAATCCCAGATCAATATTGGCCTTATCGGCGGCGATAAGTGCCTTTACGACGCGCATGACATCCCCGCCGGCCAGGAAGTGGGATTCCAGGTCGTTGGTGGAAATATCGAGTCCCGTCTTAACCGCCATAATTTTAGCAACGACAATCAGTTTGGGGGGAACTTTGCGAAAACGCATAAAAATAATGGGAAAGAGGCCCACGCGGGCTCCCGATACAAGCGCCTGGATCCAAAGCGATATGGCCGAGCCTACAAAATAGAACAATACAATTCCGACAACGACCATTAAGATCAGAATTATGCTAGATATTTCCATTGGTTTTCTCCTTGTTTCTCTTCTATTCGTTTACCAATCTGACGATCACTTGATTTCCAGATACGGCTATTACCACGATATCGCTACCCTTATCAATATATTCTCCTCGACTTACAACATCCACTTTTTCACCACCGATATGTGCCATTCCCGAGGGCCGCAGATCGGTTGACGTTTCCCCTGATTTTCCCATAAAGCGTTTCATAGCCGGGTCCTGGGAAACCACACCGCTTTCCTTTGTCAGTCGTTTTCGAAGGGTGAGAGGAGAAGCGGCCAGCAGTTTCAGGCCGATGATTACCAGCACCGGTATCAAAAGGATATCGGCGGCGAGAAACGCCATGCCAATACCGACAGAAAGCGTATCGAACACCAGGTACAGGGAGTAGCCGAGCAAAGAAGCCGCCAGGATGGCCAGCATCCCGCCGGAGGGGAGGATAAATTCTGCGATGATGACGATCACGCCGGCCAGTTGGAGCAGAACAGGAATTCCCATATTGATTACCCTCTGATTTACTTTTTGATGCCGACGATAATCCGGTTCCCGATTATTTTTTGAACAATCAACTCGGATCCCTTTTCGATGTACTCACCATCTGCGGTCACATCGTAAAGATCATTGCCGATCTGCATTTTTCCGGACGGCCGCAGGAATGTTTTTGCATAGCCCTGGTCTCCCGGGCGAATATTGGCTATTTCGGTTGCGGTTGCCCTGGAATCCTGCAGTGTGGTGGTGAGGTATGGTCCCCGTCGGGCGGAGGAGATATTCGGCAGGACATATCGAAGACAAAAAAGCGCCAGCATCAGGGATGCCAGGAAAGCGCCTGTCACCTGCAGACCGTGATAGACCAATAACTCTTTTTCCCAGGGAAACTCCGGGTTGGGAATGACGAAATCCTGCAAGGTCAGAAAAAAACCGGCGGTAATCAGAAGCAATCCCGCAATGCCGCTGATCCCGAAGCCGGGTATGACAAAAATCTCAAAGCCGAGCAACAGCAGGCCGGCCAGTATGATAAGCAATTCTGTATAGTTGGCAAGGCCGACAAGATACTGCCCCCAAAAAACAACAGCCAGGCATATGATTCCGATGATGCCGGGCACCCCGAATCCGGGAGCCTTAATTTCGGTATACAGTGCTCCCAGTCCGATCATCAGCAGGATGGGGGTCAGGGGGCCCAGGAACCGGACCATATTTTCCGACCACGTTTCCACGACACGATGAACTGTGAAAGGGCCGGATGAAACAGACGAAAGCAGTTCTTCGATGCCGGTGACACTCGGCCCGGAAAACCCGAGATTATGTGCTTCAACATCATCCATTGTCAGAAGTTCGCCTTTGGCGACAACGGTTGTTTTGGTGCCGATCGCGTTTTTTTCGTCATCCGTGAGATCTTGATACGCTTTGTCCGTGATGTAAGTCGTGGTCCCGTTTTTCGATATGCGATATACTGCCATGTCTATGGACACCATTGATTCCGCGAGTGCCTCCGGGTAGCCGTTTTTTTTGGCGATACTCCTGAATTTAGCGCGCAAGGGGGACTGAAATTTTTCGCCCATCATTTTCGGTCCCTCCGATCCCAAAGAGATCGGCGCACAATCCCCGATGGTTGTCCCTGATTTCATGAATAACCTCCGGCAGGACAATGCAATCAGTGCGCCGGCTGAAATGGCTTTGGATTTGACATACGCAATGGTTTCCAGGTCCGGGGAATCCATGAGAACATCCACAATTTTCAAGGCGGAATCTACCCGTCCGCCGAAGGTATCCAATTCCAAAATTACCGTGATAGGAGCGGTGCCCTGACGACTAGCGACGACTTCCGCTAACGAACGTTCGATAAATGCCGCCAGTCCCGGATCGACTTCCCCGGCAACCGGTATTACGTAAATATCCTGATTTTCAGCCAAATGATCTCCGGAAAAACTTTTCACTGGCAAAAACAAGTGGAAAATTGCTATAATCGGTATCAGACTCCAAAGAATGAAGCGACGATGGAACATACAGAATATCCTTTTGCACAAGGGAAGAATGAATCAGTGAATTTGAGTATATTTTTGAATGTATCTGATCTCTACCTACTATCGCGGGCGAATCCTGTCAATAACCCGAAACGGATAGGGCGGAATAATGGTCGATAATGTCAACCTCCTCGATTAGAGCCCCAACCTTTAAAGCAGCTTCAA
>CAZKYZ010000117.1:0-5850 GCA_964557055.1 uncultured Desulfobacterales bacterium | reverse complement strand
CGGATTATTGCTTCCGGTCAGAATGTACCGGAAAGGGCAGCCATCGACTTGGCTATCATGGAAGGTATCCCATGGAGCGGTTGGGCGACTGAAATCATCCGGCACCCCGAAAAAGACCGTCGTCGCTCCGGTTTGAAACCACTCCAGAAAAGCAGCCTGTATTCCTGCGCGGAACGGAATCTGATGGATTCCGACGGTACCCTTTTCTTCACCGAAGGTACATCGGAAGAGATGCGAAATTCCTTGAAAAAATTTGCCCAAAAGCGTAACCATCCCTGGTTTGCCATCAACTTGAACAGAACCATAACATTCCAGGCGGCCAGAGAATCGGCTGTGTGGATTCATCGAATGTCTATACGCATATTGAACATCACCGGGGACAGCGACGATAGTCTGGCCGGGAAGTATCGATCCATACACGACATTCTTGAAACGACTCTGCATCTTATCGCCGTTGAACAGGGAATGTCCGGGTCTCACATGACTTTCCCGCGGAAAACGGCTGCGGAAAGCGCCGCCCTGCCCAAAACAGCTCAGGAGGTCGTCAACCTTCTGAAGCGGAAATTATCCCTCCGGGATAAGGTAAGATTGGGAAAGATGGATTGCCAGGAGCTGAAATCCGTTTATTTTTCGCTTGGGGAGTATATTCGCAACGAACTCGGAATATGGGAAAACAATCAAGAGCTGATTCGCTCCTGTGAAGCCCTTGCGCGCGATGGTGACCAGTTCGATGAGGACGCCTGTGTTGTCATTATCCATGAGCTCTGGAAACAGCTCAAAACGACCCATCTGATCCGGCAGGTGAAATAGCCCGATTTGCCATGGCGGGGTTATCCGAAAATCCCACCGGGATTCATTGTTGACGAAATCCCCTTTAACGTTATAAAAACCTCCTTTTACGGAAGCCATTTATTATCGCGCCGACAGGGATGGCTGTTTATTGGTACTACGAAAGGCAACCGCAAAAGGAATCCCATGATAAATCCTTTTGGTCGAAATATCTCTTTTGACAACCCGGAACAGATTCGGAAGGTTCAGGATTCTTCGTTGAGAAGGCATCTGCGTTATTGTCTGAGCGCATCCCCTTTTTACCGACGTGAACTCGCAGCATACCGAAATGATATCGAAAATATTACCATTGATGAGCTGAAACAGCTTCCTTTTACCGAAAAATCCGATCTCGAAAAGCATAATGAAGATTTTCTGGCCGTTCCCAAGGAGCGTATCCGTGATATTGTTATAAGCTCTGGAACGACCGGAAAGCCGACCCGGATGATGTATTCGGAAAACGATCTTCAGCGGCTGGCCCATAACGAAGCAACAGCACTGCGTGGTTGCGGAGTCTGCAAGAAGGATGTGGTCCTGCTTGCCTGTACGATGGATCGGTGCTTTATTGCGGGGCTTGCCTATTGGCTTGGCTTGCGGAATATCGGCGCAGCGGTTGTCCGTAGCGGTCAGAGTACGCTGGCCGGCCAGGCCGTGTTGCTTCACCGCCTTCAGCCTACGGTTATGATCGGTGTACCTTCTTTTATGATCGGATTGGGGAAATATTTACTTGAAAACGGCACCGATCCAGGATCAACCGCGGTAAACCGGATTGTCTGTATCGGCGAACCGCTCCGGGATTGCCACATGCAGCGGCTGGCCCCGGCGATAGAGCTGGAAAACATGTGGGCTGCCAGAACCTTTTCGACCTATGCTTCCTCCGAAACAGCAACCGCCTTTTGTGAATGCGAAATGCAGAATGGTGGCCATCTCATCCCCGAGCTTGCCATCATGGAGATCGTCGACGAATTCGGAAAACAGATGGCTGCGGAAAAAATCGGGGAGGTGGTGGTTACCCCTCTGGCCGTGGAAGGTCTGCCGCTTGTTCGTTTCCGGACCGGCGACATCAGTTTTTTTATGGACCGGAAATGCGGTTGCGGGCGCTCCAGTGTCCGCCTGGGACCTGTTATCGGGCGCAAACAGCAGATGATGAAGGTACATGGAACCACCATATATCCGCAAGCTGTATTTACTTTGCTGGCCGAGATGAACGCCATCGATGATTTTTTTATAACCGTCACAAAGGCATCCAACGGTACAGACAGCCTAACCATCGGCGTGGCTCTTCGCGACACTTCGCTTACCGCCGAAAATATTCGCAGCCGTCTCCAGGCCGAACTCCGGGTCACTCCGGCGGTGGAACTGCTCAGCAGCGACAGCCTCCGGAAAATTGTTTACAATCCTGAGTTTCGAAAACCGGTTCGGTTTTTTGATCAAAGGACATAGGCGTCCATGAACAACTGCATCCAGACAGGCCAATACCCGGGTTTTTCATTGGCGCAAATAAAAGCAGCCGTTGCCGCCCAACGGTTATTGACCATGGAATTGGAGCCGGCTTTGCGCTGCAATTTCAGCTGTCGCTATTGCTATGCGGGTGACGGATCCGCTTCCAATGCGGAATTGAGTCTGGAAGAGATGGAAAACGTCATTGACCAGGCAGTGGATCTGGGCGTTCAAAAAATCATTATTCTCGGTGGCGAACCGATGATGGTCACAGAGATTTTTACTGTTTTAGATTATATCCGCAAACAGGGTGTCGATGTCGAATTGTTCACTAACGGGTCGCTGATTACCGCAAAATGGGCAGGCGAACTGTTCCGCCTGGGCGTTCAGATTGCCTTGAAAATGAATTCCAGAAAACCGGAGATCCAAGATTTTCTGGCCGGCCGAAAGGGTGCTTTTGATGCGATTCAGCAGGCCTTTGGGTACCTGCTGGATGCCGGTTACCCGTCTTCGGATGGGTTGCTTTCCGTCAGTACGGTCATTTGCCGGCAAAACTACGCGGAACTGACCGGGATGTGGCGATGGCTGCGGGACCATAATATCACGCCCTATTTTGAAATGCTGACGCCGCAGGGCAATGCGCTTGTTCACAAGGAACTGGCACCCGAAGTGGCCGAGATCGGCAAGCTGTTTCAACGGCTGTCCCAAATTGACCGTCGGGAATACAACCGCAGGTGGGAGCCGCAGCCGCCCATGGCGGGCAATCGTTGCCTGCGGCATCAGTATTCCTGCCTGGTAACAGCCGGCGGGAAGGTGATGCCTTGCGTGGGAGTGACGATCCCCATCGGGGATATCCACGAGAGCAAACTGGCCGATATTCTTTCCAGCAGTGTTGTCCTCAGGGATCTCAAGAATTACCGTCAGGTTATAAAGGGGCCTTGCAAAACCTGTGAAAAAGGCGAATTCTGCTATGGCTGTCGTGGGGCCGCTTATCAGGTGACGGGCGATTATCTGGCATCGGATCCCCTTTGCTGGAACATTCCGGGAACCGCCGCCTGATGCCGGTCCCGGAAACAGGTCGGACGGAATCCTTTCCAGCCGAATCACCGGAAAACTGTACCCTGGTCTCGTCTGGCCGCGCCGACGCTGAAACATTGCAATAGGGAGCTTTACAAATCCGACAACAGGATAGCACCGCAATCGCCAACTGCCAAAATGGGTGAAATAAATGGGAAATGTCCGGATATTCAGCATCGCCGTAATTTTAATCTTGATGGTTTTTGGCAACGGTTTGTTTCCATCATTTGCCGCCGAAACACCGGTCGTCGAGACAAACCCGTCGGGTACGGACCTGGAAGACATCGAAACCCGGATGGCCGCCATCCGGACCATACGCTCCGATTTTATTCAGCGAAAAAAACTGTCTCTTTTTGAGCAAGAGTTGGAAATCCGTGGCACCCTTTTAATCGAGAAACCAAACCGGTTTGCCTGGAAAGTCCAATCTCCGGTAAAGTATGTCCTTATTCTGGATCAAAACCGGTTGGTCCAGTGGGATGAAGCCGCTGATCAGGTAAGCGAAACATCTCTGAAGGGAAACCCCATTTTCGAAGAAATCGTCGCCCAGGTTACCGGTTGGTTTTTCGGTGCCTACAGCCAACGCATGAATGAATATGAAACCACCATCCTCAATCAAAAACCATTTGTGGTTGCGTTTCGACCCAAAGAAGATTCGCCGGCGGCTTCGTTTATGACAGTTTTAAGGATTACGTTTCTGGCGGATAAGCGCTATATATCCGAGATTTTTATTCAGGAGACCAGCGGCGACAGCACCCGCCTTATCTTTGAGAATACGGAATTGAATCCATCGATAGAAGAATCGGAATGGAAGGTGGACCCGGGTGTTCGCTGATCGATTCGCCACCATGCTGGCCTTTACCGGCCGGAAACGGAAAACAATCAGTGCTGGTATTTTGGTTGCATTCGTGGCTTGCCTCGGCGCGCTCAACACGGTAACCTTTGATAACAACTTCGAAATGATGCTGCCCGGTGACCGTGAGTTTGCAAGAGGCATTTCCTTTTTGCAGGAATCGCACCTTTCCGGACAGGTCGTCCTTTCCCTGCACCTGCAAGACCCGCAAAAAACGTTGGTGGATCTGGTGGCTGCGGCAGATACCCTGGTGGAAGACATCCGTTCACCCCTTATCGATGCAGTCGTAACCGGAAAAGCCATTCAGGATCAGTTCGGGGACATGGGAGCAATCATCCGAAACGTTCCCGGGCTACTGGATGAGAGTGCTTTAAAAGCGCTGGAAAATCGCATCTCGGAAAAAGAGATCGAAAAACGGCTGCGGGCGATCTATCTGCAGGCCATGAATCCAGGCGGTTTCGGTGCCTTCGACCTTCAACGCAAAGATCCATTAGGCATTGGTTCACAGGCCTTTGAGGAACTGGGTAAAATCCTCCGGAACATGGAGTTTGACGTTACCGTCAAAATGGGGCATCTGGTGAACCGTGACCATAACCGGATCATGATCCTGCTGAAGACCAGCGTTTCGGTGGCAGACGGAAATGGTTCCGGCAGGCTGCTGGAATGGATTGCGTCCCGGATCGTTTCCCTGCCGTCCTACGTGTCCGTTGATGTGGTCTGCGGCCATCGGCACTCCGTCAGCAACGAAGCGGTTATCCGCAGCGATGTTCGTATTGCTATCGCAGCCGCTGCCGTGGGTTTCGCCATTCTGTTTCTGCTGGTTTTCAGGGATGTACGCGCGTTGCTGATATTTGCCGTTCCCTTCGTTTCCATTTGTTTTGCCGTTATTCTTTCCAGCCTGTTTTTACAACACCTGTCTTTTTTTATTGTAGGGATGGGGGGGGTTGTTGCCGGAATCGCAGTCGATTATGGGGTCCACGTTTTTATGGCCGTCAAAAGTGACGGGGGAAATCCCGCCGCGGTGAAAAAAATCGTCCGTCCGGTCGTTTTTGGAGCGTTGACCACCGCCGGAATTTTTATCGCCTTTCTTTTTTCCGGTGTGGCCGGATACCGACAGCTGGGAATTTTTTCCATTATCAGTATTTTTTTATGCCTTACATTTTCCCTGCTGTTGTTGCCCCACTTTCTGGCCACAAAGTCAACGACGAAGCAGTACAGCCTGGTTTTTTTTGAAACATTTGTAAACCGGAATAAAAATGCGAATTTGTCCAGATGGATATGGGGTTTTTGCATGGTCTTTTTATTTATATTTTCGTTTCGGGCCGGTTTTGAATCCGATATCCGTCAAATGGATGGCTCCACACCCGATGTCCGGCAGGCGGAAGAAAGACTTCTGGATGCGTGGGGCCGGGGAGACCCTCCGGCAATATTCGTGGTGGCGGCCGCTACCCTGGATAGCGCCCTGATCACCAATGAGGCCGTATTCAAAGAGGTCGTTGCGTCCGGAGAAGGGGAATACTTCACCAGCATTGCACCACTGATGCCTTCCGAGAAGACCCGCATCCGGAATATACGAAGATGGCGGCGGTTCTGGGAGGGGCGCCGCCAGCCGCTTGAGAAAAGAATACGTCAGGCTGGCGCGAAATACGGTTTCC
>CAZKYZ010000116.1:0-10128 GCA_964557055.1 uncultured Desulfobacterales bacterium | reverse complement strand
GTTCGCCCGGTTTTTGTAAACAGAAATTGGCCGGTAATCACCTTGTAAATGATGCATATGATGGCATGCCAGTCCTGAAGGTGAAAAGAGGTAGCCAGATCTCCAAACAGGCTGTGCAACATTTGATTCGGGAAAAAGTGGGAAGGGGTCGCATACATGGGTGTTCCGCCAAGTTGTGGCTGGGGCAGGTCATTTACGGAGGAATCTCCGTAAATGATAGCAGTTTCGACATCAATGACACCAATTTTGTAATCATCCGGGTTAACGAGGAAATTTGGGTACCGGGTTCGATCTCCAGCAACCAAAAGGTTGTCGGGTTTGAGGTCGCGCATGGAAACCCCACGTCTTTGCAGATGTTCCAGCAGAACGAGAAGATTGGTAATGATCCCGGCCATGGCGGTCTTGTTTTTGGCGAAAATGTTTTCCGTTACCGCATTGTCAATAATTTTTCGGTAGGCATCAATTACCGGTTGATGTCTTTGAAATATGGTATTGATGGATGTTTCCAAACTTTCCAGGATGTTCGGCATCAACGCATTTTCAAAGTCCGTATCCCGGCTGCCGGCAAGCCTTGTGAAGAAATATTTTTTAATCTGGTAGCCGGATAAGTCGGAACAGCTGTTCTGCGGGTGGGCCCGGGAGACAATCTCCTTTTCGAAGGTGCCATGCATTTTTTCAAGCCGGCCGACAATTGGTACAAGTTCATCGCCATACTGACTTTCAAACTGTAGATAGTCCCAGGAGATATCCGCGTGTGCAATGATTTCCGCCTCCATTTTGTTTCGGCGGTCATGGATTTCATTGATGACATGCTGCAAAAAGTAGTATTCCGAAAGATCCATGAAAAAAGCAAATGAGTTACCGATTATGAGATATTTTTGAAGTTCCGGTGATTCAGAAAGTGATTTCAGAAAACGTTCCCCCGCTTTCGAGAACAGGTAAAACGGTTTTTTGAAGGAAGGGTCGATATGTTTCAAAATAACGGATATGGATGGAACGATACACTCCCTGATGCCGAGTCTTTCCGCGATGCGGGCCTCCTTTTTAAGGGATTCAATATACTGCTCAATATCGACAATGCCTGCCGGAGGAATTTTTACCACCAGGTGATCGTCATAAATGACATAATAGCATTTGCTGCGGCTGCCGGTTTCATTTCCCAGACGGCTAATGGTCATGCGTCTTGATTTCCAGGTGCCACCGACCTCAACGAACAACTCATAAATATGGTGGCTAACCGGCTGTTCCGGTACAAGCCGCCGAAATTTGGAAGCACTGCTCGGCGGTGCTTCCGATTGGTGTTTAAATATCTTCAGGAAAAAATGTATAATTGCACGCCTTTCGGCGGCATCGTTGTCTTCCGGATCCAAAGGGTCCCCGATTTCAACAGGGATGGGGTCCTTTCGTTCTATGGCGCCGGTTTCATCGGATGCACTGCGGCCTTCTTTCAGGAGCCGATAGATGAGCATTCCGCCTATGGAGAATAAAGTGACCGGCAGCATCCAGGTGCCGCTCAGGACGCCGCTGCTGTTTAGAATTGTAATGCCGGGTAAAATCCATAAGAGTCCCCTGATGATGAGCGCCAGATTTTTCAGCTGCTTGGACAGTCCCAATTTCTCGATATTCGCCAGCAAATGGTTTTCAGCGGTGGAACGATCCTCGGGCGGCATCGAACGGGATTCCAGGAGTGATCCTATGATTTGAATCAGAATCAGCAGAACGAGTACCTGGACAACAACAATCAATATCACGGTTATCCATGTATCGAGTATTTCGTTCAGGAACAGAAACTCACGGGCGACAAAAAGAGCAAGTGCCGGAAGAAGATAGGAAAAGAGCGCAAAAATGCGGCTGAGTCTATATGGTTGAATAAATGCAAATATCTCAATAGAAGTGTCACGAATACGATTTTGCAGCAGTGTATGGAAGAATTTGGTTCCCGCAAGACCAGCAATCACAATTGCAAGTGCAATCGCCAAATTCGGAACAGCATTACCCAATATTTTAAATCCGCCAAGGTCCATCTCGGTTGCCGTTTTTTACAGAAGATCGGTTTGCCGGCTACAGGAAGCCCGTATTGCTGTGGTGATGCTAACAGATTAGAGGCGGTTTGCAACTATTTGTTGCATAATGGTATCCATAGCAGTGACCCATCGGAAAAGGGGCTGGTTTCAGCAGGCCCTTCAGGTCCTGAAAACCGTCTCGAGTGCGGCAGGGGGCGGCAAAATGAGGGCTGGTAAACCGTAGCAAAGCGGTTTGTGTTGAATTATGGTAGTCGTGTCAGTGTACCCGCCGCCCCATCGATTTCAGCAGGAACACCACTGGTCAGGCACATAAAATCGGTTTTTTTTATGGTGATGATGGGGATGGTTTTTCCATAAAAATATCGCCCGACAATAGGACCGGTTGCCAGGATAGGTTCCGTACGGATATTGATAATGGCTGCCGGCGCCTTGTCGGTTCTCAGTAGTTCAAGAATCATGAGCGAACCGGTGCTGGATCCTTTACCGTAGGGGAACGCCAGAATCTTGGCGGTTATCGATTGATTGAACAATTCGTGGCGGGGATCACTGATGCGACCGGTTTGTGGGTCGACTCCTCCCCAGAAGCTGATCGGTTGTGACGTGACCAGAAGATCACCGCGGGCCCGCCCGGGAATGATGCAGCGCCCTTTCAGCATCATTTCCATTCGATTTCCTTTCTGCGGATAGAACCTTCCACAGCGGAGCGCACACAGTCCTCGACAGTTCCAAATGCAGGGTGCAAGCCTGTTTGTGAATAGCTGTAGTTAGCGAATTTTGCTGAATCGGTCATGACATTTGTAAAGTCCCACGAACTTTTTGGATACTGCAGCGGACATCCGTCTGTAAAAACCATGACACCGGCATCGGACAGCTCCTTGAGCAAACCGCAATTGTCGATCAGGGCGTATACAGAACGGCAGGTGAAGGCCCAAAAAACAGTGGCGGAATGCACTTTTTTCCCGGAAAATCGTCGTGCCAGGGTGACGAATTCATTGAACGAATAGTGCGGGCAGCCCACGGTGACCAAATCCAGATTGCCGGATCGAGTGACATGCAACTTGTCTTCAGTCTTTTTCAATAGTTCCGGTGTGATGAAACAGGCAGGCGGTTCTTTGCCTGCATTGGTACACATGTCTAAAGTGTGGGCCTCCGGTGTTACGCCCACGATGTGGACAAGGCTCACGCCGCCGGATGATGCGGCCGCCGCATAAAAATGCTTTAGCCAATCGATCGGGATATCCGGCGGTGCTCCGCGAACAGCGGCGATCCGGTCTTCGGCCAGCTCGCCAATGAGGTATCCCAGAACCGGATAAAATTCCGGCCGGCCTTTGAGGTCTGTACTCAGGTCCGTAATGTCGAATACCAGTTCGGCCTTTCTGTTTTTTGTCAGATGTAAGCCGAATTCCGGTACCCGGCCAATGATAGCGGCACAAATGTCCATGAGGTCGGCATATCGATTGGTCCGCGCCCCGATAACAGAATTAACAAAAGCAATGGCGTTGGATTCTCCCCAGGCGATCTGCTCCCCAAAGCGTGGAATAATGCCGTGCTGGTAAGGGGTGCAGGTCCAGGTGGGCGCCGCCCCCATTTTTAGGTAAGCCCTTTCCAGCCGTCGATTGTTTTCCAGAAAGTCGGGCGGTACCCGGTATTCCTTCCACCGGACAAGATCAATAGAGCTGGGATTGAGGGATGTAGGCACACTGAACACGGCTCCCAGGTGCGCCATCTGTTCGGCAAATTCAGCACCGGCTTCTACTATATAGAGGGTTGTGTCGATATGGACTTGACTCACTGGAATCAGTCTTTTTGCTCCGTAAAGATTGCCGATATCACAAATAACCGACATTGCGATTCGGAAAGCTTCACCGGCGTTTCCATCCAGTAGTTTTTTCTCGCTGTCTGAAAGAATCATGGTGTTTTGCACCGGTGCTTCGTTTAACAAACTGTAACCATAGAGAGTTTTACAATTATCATGCTTCTGCGACGCCATCAAAGGTTAGGTGGTCTGATGACCTGAATATTTATTATTGCACCATCATAATTTTGTGTTATATTCAAAGTCAAGCGTTATTAAACGGAAATGCATCAATTGCTTTTGCCACGGGCAAAGGTCTGATGACCGGCAACGGATTCTCACCATGACATTCTCCCAAACGGGGACCATCTTCAAGATCAAGAAATTTGCCCTGCATGACGGGCCGGGAATACGGACAACTGTTTTTCTCAAAGGCTGTCCCCTCACCTGCTGGTGGTGTCACAATCCGGAAGGACAGTCGCCTGACCCTCAATCCATCGATAGAAAGGTGGAGGAGGCCGATGGCGCCATAGGGTTTCGCAAAGAAGTGGTCGGCCGGGTAGTTACTGTTCCGGAGGTCCTGAAAGAAATTGAAAAAGATATCATTTTTTATGACGAATCCGGTGGGGGGGCAACTTTTTCCGGGGGGGAGCCGTTCCTTCAGGCAGATTTTTTAAGAGGCCTTCTTTCCGAATGCCGAAAGCGGGACATTCACACGACGGTCGATACCAGCGGGTTCGTTGCGGCCGAACTGTTGGATTCGTTTCTGGACGGGATTGACCTTTTCCTTTTTGATGTCAAACTATTGGATAACCAGCAGCATCAATATTACACCGGCGTTTCCAACCGGCAGGTACTGGATAATCTCCGCCGTCTGTCGGATGCAGGCAAGCCGGTGATTGTACGGTTACCGCTGATTCCGGGTATCACGGACACCCGCGAAAATTTACAGCTATTCAAAATGCTTGTAGCTCAATATAACAATGTGCAGCGAATCGACATTTTACCCTACCACCGAATTGCATCGGAAAAATACAACCGGTTGGGAATGATTGACCGCATGCCGGGTGTAACCCCACCGGCTGCATCCGATGTCGAGGCTGTTCAAAAACTTTTCGAACAGACCGGCCTGCCGGTATTGGTTGGAGGATAACGATATGGAAAACAGAATTCAACGCTTGCGAAATCGGACACTCACCGCCGTACCCCGCGTGTCGACGGAACGGGCCCGGCTTGTTACCCGAATTTACCGGGAGGGGCGGTTGCAAGGTGAATCGATTCCGGTTCAGCGGGCGATGGTGTTTCAGTATATTATGCAGAACAAAAGTCTGTTTGTGGATCCGGACGAACTGATCGTGGGCGAACGCGGACCGATGCCCAAGGCAACGCCGACCTACCCGGAGGTGTGCCTGCATTCCCTGCAGGATCTGGAGATGATGGATTCCCGTGAAAAAGTCCCTTTTCGTGTGGATGAAAAAACCAAATCGATTTATAGCGATGAGATTATTCCTTTCTGGACCGGAAAAACCAACCGTGAAAAAATATTCAATTACATGACGGAGGAATGGAAGGCTGTATATGCAGCCGGCGTGTTTACGGAGTTTCAGGAACAGCGGTCCCCGGGCCATACGGCCGGGGGGGATAAAATTTATAAAAAAGGCTTTCTGGACATAAAGGCGGATATACGGGAAGCCATGGATGGCCTTGATTTCTATGGTGATCCCGAGGCTCTGGACCGCCTTGAAGAATTGAAGGCCATGGATATCGCGGCTGACGCGTTGATCGTGTACGCCAGGCGCTATGCTGAAAAACTTTCTCAAATGGCTGCCGCTGAATCAGATTTGAGTCGGCGCGAAGAATTGGAACATATGGCGGAAATTTGCCGATGCGTTCCCGCCCGACGGCCGGAAACGTTCTGGCAGGCGATGCAGTACTACTGGTTTGTTCATGTGGGCGTTATCACAGAGCTGAACCCCTGGGACGCATTCAATCCCGGGAGACTGGATCAGCACCTGTTTCCTTTCTATCAAAAAGAATTGGCGCAAGGAACCTTGACAAGGGAGAAGGCCAAAGAACTCCTGCAGTCCTTTTGGGTTAAATTTAACAATCATCCGGCGCCTCCCAAAACAGGTGTCACCCTGAAAGAGAGCAATACGTATGTTGATTTTGCCCTGATCAATATAGGTGGTGTCACCAGGGATAACGGGGATGCGGTAAATGAGCTTTCCTACCTGATACTGGAGGTGATCCAGGAAATGCGGTTGCTTCAGCCCAGTTCCATGGTGCAATTGAGCCGCAAGAACCCGGACCGCTTTGTCAGACGGGCATTAGAGATTGTCAAAACCGGTTTCGGGCAACCGTCCATTTTTAATACCGATGCCATTGTCCAGGAACTGGTCCGTCAGGGCAAGACCGTAGAAGATGCCAGAGAGGGCGGAGCCAGTGGCTGCGTCGAAGCCGGAGCCTTTGGCAGGGAGTGCTACATTTTAACCGGATATTTTAATCTGCCCAAGATCCTGGAGATTACATTGAACGACGGAATTGACCCGCGTACCGGAAATCGTCTGGGGCCAAGGACAGGTTCGGCCGTTGATTTTGAAAGCTTTGCTGATTTCTTCGATGCTTTCCGCAAACAGGTGGCGCATTTTGTGGACATCAAAATCAGGGGGAACAATGTCATTGAACGGATCAACGCCAAATACATGCCAGTTCCCTTTCTTTCTCTGTTAATCGACGACTGCATTACCAATGGAAAAGATTATAATAATGGCGGTGCCCGATATAATACTTCCTACATTCAGGGCGTCGGCATCGGCAGTGTTACCGACGCGCTCACCGCTGTCAAACTGCATGTATTTGACAAACAGGCCATTTCGATGGCGGAATTGCTGGAGGTTCTCCGGAAAAATTTCGACGGTTGTGACGAATGGAGAAGAAAACTCCTGGACGATACACCGAAATACGGTAACGATAACGACTATGCGGACAATATCATGCGTATGGTTTTTGAGGTCTTTTATCAGGCCGTAAACGGTCGTCCCAATGCAAAGGGAGGGGTTCACCGGATCAATTTGCTGCCCACAACCTGCCATGTCTATTTCGGCAGCATGACAGGTGCGCTTCCGGATGGACGGCGGGCAGGTATCCCGTTGTCGGAAGGAATTTCTCCGGTCCAGGGCGCAGACCGCAATGGCCCCACTGCGGTGGTAAAATCGGCGGCTAAAATGGATCATATTCGTACCGGCGGTACGCTTTTAAACCAGAAATTTGTGCCCCAGGTTTTATCCGATGAAAAAGGTATTGTGAAGCTGGCCCATCTGATCCGTTCCTATTTCAAAATGGACGGGCACCATATCCAGTTTAACGTGGTGGACGCCGAGCAGTTGATAAAAGCGCAGAAGCATCCGGATGATTATCGGGATCTGATTGTGCGTGTCGCCGGGTATAGTGACTATTTTGTGGACTTGACACCGGAACTCCAGGATGAAATCATTCAGCGGACGGGGCACCGGGAAACTGCCTAACCCCTGCGAGTGAAAAACAGCGGGCCACAATCTGGATCAGAGAGGAATATAGATGGCTTTTGAAACGATTCGCAAGAGTACGGCTCCGGAAATGGTTGTTGAACAGATCTTGAAAAAGCTGCAGATCGGGGAACTGCAACCCGGGAGCCAGTTGCCGTCCCAGAGAGAACTGGCCCAGCATCTGGGAGTTGGACGATCGTCTGTGCGGGAAGCAATCAACGCTCTTGCGGTGATGGGGTATCTGGAGGTTTTACAGGGCAAGGGGACCTTCATCCGGCAGGAGCTGCCTTCCACAGATATGTCTACCACCCAATTGAAGGCCGCCCTAGAAGCCGGGAGCATCTTTGATCTGATGGAGGCCCGCGAACTGCTGGAGTGCAAATCCGCAGAGCTTGCTGCGGAGCGTCTGGATCACCAGCATCTGCAGCGATTACAAAAAGCCCACCACAAGATTGCCAACAGTGGTGAGGATTATCAGCAATTCCTGGAGGCGGATCTAGAATTCCATTACGTGCTGGCGGAAGCCACCGGTAATGCGGTAATCTGCGAGATGATGAAACTGGTGATCGAAAAAGTGGTTGCCCATCATGCGCGTCTTAAAACCAAGCTGCTATCACAAAGGTTTCGGGATTATTCAATCGAAACGGCAGAAAAGGTTGTTCAGCATGTGGCCAACAATGAAGGCGACCTGGCGGCAGGCTTTATGCGAAAACACCTGAATGCCATAAATTCCGAACTGAAGGATATCGTAAAAGAATGAACATCCGCGTGTTGAATGCAAAGGAAGTCGTCGCGGCGCTGCCAATGAAAAAAGCCATAGACGTCATGCGTACTGTTTTTTCAGCCTATTCTGCCGGTGAAACGACCGTTCCCTTGCGGGGTCAGATTCAAACGGACAAAGGCGTAACCCTGTTGATGCCGGCTTTTTTGCATAAAAACGGTGAACTGGGTGTAAAGGTAGTCTCCATTTACGGTGATAATCCGAAAAGAAACCTGCCTGTTATCAACGCAGCGGTGTTGGTTCTCGACAGCGATACGGGGGTACCCAAGGCGTTGCTGAACGGAACTTTTTTAACGGCACTTCGTACCGGCGCCGCAGGGGGTCTGGCTGCCGATGTTCTAGCCCGGAAGGATTCCCGAATCATGGCACTCTTTGGTGCCGGTGTTCAGGCCAGAACCCAGCTGATGGCTGTATTGACCGTTCGAAAGATCGAGAAGGTTTTTCTGGTCGATCCGGTGGAAAAAGCCGCCCGGGTGTTTGCAGAAGAAATTTCACGATGGCCGAATGCGCCGACCGTGGAAATTGTTACAGATGTTGCAACAGCTGTTTCGCAGGCAGACATTGTTGCCGCCGCCACGACTTCTGTGACGCCTGTTTTCAACGGAGATGACCTCAAGCCGGGAACCCATGTAACGGCAGTCGGTTCTTTTCAGCCGCATGTACAGGAAATTGACGCCACAACGGTTCACCGAGCAACCATTGTGGTTGATTCGGCGGAAGCCTGTTTGGAAGAAACGGGCGACCTGATCATCCCCGGCGCCAGGGTGGACGCCGAGATTGGAGAAGTCATCAACGGTACCAAACCGGGGCGCACTACCGAAACCGAGATCACCTTTTTTAAATCCGTGGGAATCGCCGCTCAAGATGCTGCTGCAGCGGCTGCCGTGCTTCGAGAAGCTGAGAAGGGCGGGTTTGGGGTTCTGGTTGATCTTGATTGAACCCCAATGTTGACAAGGAAAAACAGTATGGCCCTATTGACCGAAAAGCTCAAGAGCTGGCGTGCACCGGAGCGCTGGCGACGGATTACGATCATTGATGCGCATACGGCCGGAGAGCCTTTACGGATTATTACCGGGGGATTTCCGGAAATCCCCGGAGATACGATTCTGGAAAAGAGGCGCTATGTAAGCGAGCACTTGGACCACCTGCGGACAATGCTCATGTGGGAACCGCGAGGGCATGCCGACATGTATGGATGTATCATAACACCCCCGGTATCGGCAGATGCAGATTTCGGTGTTCTGTTCACCCACAATGAAGGATACAGCAGTATGTGTGGGCATGGAATTATCGGAATTGCAACGGTAGCCGTTCAAACCGGTATGGTACCTTCCGCCGGCAAAGAGACCACGGTAACCATCGACGCACCGGCAGGAAAGGTGGTTGCCATCGTTTCGGCGGGCGGCAAATCGGTTCGTTTTCGCAATGTCCCTTCTTTTGTTTTGGCGCTTGATCAGGCGGTTATGGTTCCCGAGATGGGGGAAATTCGGTATGATTTGGCCTATGGTGGTGCATTTTATGCATTTGTGAATGCAGAGGATGCCGGTGTCCGATGTGTGCCGCAGGATTTTGCGCAGCTTGTTGAGGCCGGGAGGCGGATTAAAAAAGCGGTTATGGCAACGCAGGAGATCCGCCACCCTTTCGAGGAAGATCTTGGGTTCCTGTATGGGACCATATTTATTGCGCCCCCCCGGAATGCGGCTCACCACAGCCGCAATGTATGTATTTTCGCCGATGGAGAAGTCGACCGCAGCCCCACGGGAACAGGGGTCAGCGCCCGTCTGGCAATTCATTACGCCAAAGGCGAAATTGCCCTGGGTGATTCCATTGTCATCGAGAGCCTGCTGGGAACCTCCTTTGCCGGGCGGGTAGTGGAAACCACTGATTTCGGTCCCCACAAAGCCGTCATCCCCGAAGTGGAAGGTGCTGCCTATATTATAGGGCAGAGCGAGTTTGTCGTGGACCCGGATGATCCCCTGGCAAGCGGTTTTGTGCTGCGATAAC
>CAZKYZ010000115.1:0-10194 GCA_964557055.1 uncultured Desulfobacterales bacterium | reverse complement strand
TGCTATGGCATTTTTGAACCGTCTGTGCGCCAACCGGATCGACCGCCCCGTGGGGTCGGTGGTCTATACCCAGATGTGCAACAACCGCGGCACCATCGAATGCGACATGACCGTCGCACGGGTGGCCGAGGACACTTTTTTTTTGGTAGTGGGCACGGCTTTCGGCCTGCGGGCAGGTTGCTGGATACGGGATCATTTACCCAAAGACAGCGCGGTCACCGTCAACGAGGTGACCTCCGGGTATGCCGTCATCAACGTGGCCGGCCCCAACTCGCGGGAACTGCTGCAGAAGGTCAGCCGGGCGGATTTTTCCACGGCTGCCTTCCCGTTTTCCAGCGTGCGCGAACTCACGGTGGGATCGGCGCCGGTGCGGGCCTTGCGGATCACCTACATCGGCGAGCTCGGCTATGAACTGTATATCCCCACGGAATTCGCCTGCCACGTTTACGAAACCCTGTGGGAGGCAGGCCGGGATCTCGGCATCGCCAACGCCGGCTACCGGGTGATCGCCTCGACCCACCTCGAAAAGGGGTATGCCGACTGGGGCTCCGAGCTGACGCCGGAATACAGCCCCTACGACGTCGGGCTGGGATTTTGCGTAGCCTCGGATAAAAAGGATTTCATCGGCAAAGAAGCGTTGGCGAAAATCGCGTCCGAGGGTCCTGTCTGGAAACTGTGCAGCTTCACCATCGACGGAGGAAAGCCGGTGATGGTGCAGGGTAGCGCACCGATCATCTGCGAGGGCGAGGTAATCGGGACAACCACCAGTACCGGTTACGGTCACACCATCGGCAAAACGATCTGTTACGGGTACATCCCGGCGGACATGGCCGATCCAGACAGGGCATTCGAAATAGAATCCTACAAAAAGACGTACAAGGCCGCTCTGGAACCGCGGCGAGCCCTGTATGACCCCAGACGGGAACGGATACTCGTTTAGCAGAGGAAACAGGCATGATCGATATCGAAGGGGAAATTAAAAAAGCACCCGCAAAAAGCCGCCGGGCCCTGGAAACAGAACTTGCGGCCTATCGGCGGATTCATGAAACTACCAAAGCCGTATTGGGTGAAGTGGGCATCGAAACCCGCAACAGGGCAGTGATCGAACTCCTGGAGGGAACCGGCCTGGCCGGATATGACCCGTCCATGAAACGCATCTACCTGCTCCCGGAACTGGTGGACCAGAGCCTCGCTGCCGCCGCCAAAACATTTCCCGGCGACGAAGGTCCCAACACCCTGGGAATCGGGGGGATTCCGCCCTTCCTTTACCGGGAAACAGGCCCTTACCCCATGCCGGCCAGTTACACTGAACTGGAGCACATCATCAATGTTGTCGGCGACAACCTGGATGTGGTACGCTTTCTGAGCCAGCCGGTCAAAGTGCACAAGGGGGATCCCCTGCGCTGCAACCAGATCATGGACCGCCTTGACAACTGCATCAAGGTCACCTGCAGCGCCTATATGGACAACACCGCAGCTGTGGAATGGTTCGCCGGCCGCGACGACTGGCACGATTCCATCTGCGGCGTGAAATCGCCGCTGATCTGCATGGACGGCATGATGGATGCCCTCATGCAGAGTGCCCGGGCGGGCAACAACCTGCGCCTGACCACCATGCCTCTTGTCGGACGCACAGCCCCCCAGACACCGGAGGGGTGCATCATCATCACCCACGCCGAAGTCATGTTCATGCTGGCGGTGGCACAGGCTGTCAACCCCGGGATACTGTGCATATTCGGCGGCATGCCCTGCACCACGATGCCCGATGGTGATCTGGCCTATTCTCACGATGGCATGAACCTGCTCAATGTAGCCTTAGCACGGCTGAACATGTGGGTGACTGGTTTGCCGACAGTGCAGTCGGGAGGCAGCACCCAGCAGAAAATACCGAACGAAACGGCATTGGCGGACGGCATTCGCGGCCGTCGCATCCTGTGCGAATACGGCGTTCACAGCGCGCGCCATTGTTTCGGCGTGCTGGACAACCTCAATTTTTTCAGTGAAATAGCGTTTTTGACCGACTGTGATGCTCAGCGCGCCTATGTCAACGAACGGCAATCCAGAAAAGATTCCCGGAAGGTGCTGCCACTTTGCCTACCCGAAGACGCGCAGGCATTCGACGTCATCCATCGTGTTGCCAGTTGTGACTACCATGTGGACTACCATACCACCGCCAACCTGAGCGCTTTCGATGACTGGGCAACGGCAGTCAAAAATGCCGGCCTGATTTCTTCGGCAACGGAGAAGGCGGATGAATAAAGGTGCCCATGAAACCCATACTGATTTACAGGCAGATGGGGGTTCCACGTGTCGCTGACCGCTTTCATACTGCTCAGCATAGCCGCCGTTACCCACGCCGGGTGGAACCTGATTGGGAAACAGCGACACCCCTCAGCGGCTTTTTTTCTCATGGCCAACATGTTTGGAACCGCCTGTGTTCTGTTGCCTGTGCTGATGTTCTACAGCCCTGTTCTGGCCGATTTGCCAATAGCGGTATGGGGGCTTACCCTTGCCTCGGGGGTTTCCCTGAGTGTTTACATCGTTTCTCTGGCGGGAGCCTATAAGGAGGGCGACCTGTCACTGGTCTATCCCCTTTCAAGGGGGGTGTCCGTCTGTCTTATCACGACTGCCGCAACTCTGGCCGGGGGGCCCGGCAGCCCGGGATACTGGTTCTACGCGGGGGTAATCCTGTTGACGATGGGGTGCACCATGCTGCCGTTGCGCCGATTTACCGAATTCACCAGGGACCGCTATGTCAACCGCTCCTGTTTGCTGGCGGTGGCAGCGGCGGCCGGAATCGCCGGATACACCATCATGGACAGCATCGGGTTGCGGCTGCTCGAAGGCACTATGGGAGACCGTTTTTCAAACGCAACACTGAGCGCTGTCTACCTGGCCTTGGAAGGAAGTTTCGGCTGCCTCCTTACCGGCTGCTATGTGGCCTGCCGAAAGGAACAGCGGCGCCTGATCCCCGGGATTTTTTTGAACTACCGCGGACCCATGGCAGTCACCGGTGTGGGCATCTACCTGACTTACGGACTGGTGCTCATGTCCATGAACCATGTTTCCAATGTGAGCTATGTAGGGGTCTTTCGACAGCTCAGCATCCCCATCGGCGCATTGATGGGCATGCTGCTCCTCGCCGAACCGCGTTACACCCCACGAATTCTGGGAGTAGCGATGGTGGCGGGCGGCATCGCCATCACCGCGCTGGCATAGACACAGCTATCAACCAGGGGAGGCTTCGGCAGCCCTTATCAATAACCCATATCAAGGAGAGTAAAAATGACACCGAAAAAAGCTTCCATGAAACTTTTGGTTGCAGTCCTGATCGCAGTTTTCGCCCTCGTCCTGCCGGTTCAGGCCGAGGATGTCCTCAAACTCTACACCCACAATGAGCCCACCGAGATGGAGCAGTGGGTTCCCGAAGCGGAAAAGGTCATCGGGATGAAGATCGAATGGGTCCGTCTTTCATCCAATGAGTTGTGGAGCCGCATCGAGGCGGAGGCCCCCAACTTTCACGCCGACATGATCTGGGGGTTCCTGAATTCCGATGCTCAGGTGGGAACCATGAAAGGTTATTTCATACCCTATATTTCCAAGCAATGGGCCGATATACCCGACAAGTTCAAAGATCCCGACGGTTACTGGTACGGATATAATTACTGGTTCTCCCTGGGGATCGTCAACAAAGACCTGCTGGCTCAAAAGAGCCTGCCCATGCCCGCGTCCTGGGTGGATCTGACCAACCCCGTCTACAAAGGCGAAATCGTCATGCCCAACCCGGGAACAAGCGGAACCGCCTTTATCTTTGTTTCCGCCATTATGCAGATCTTCGGTGAGGAAAAAGGTTGGGAAATAATGGAAGGGCTGGACAAAAATGCCGGCCAGTATACATCCTCGGGTTCCAAGCCGGCCCAGCTGGTGGCCCAGGGAGAATATGCCGTCGGTATTTCCTGGGACCAGGCCGTCTATAGTCATATTGAAAAAGGGTTCCCCGTCGAGGCGTTTATCCCCAAGGAAGGCACCGCATTTGACCTGGAAGCCGTCGCCATCCTGAAAAACGCCAAGAATATAGAGGGTGCCCAGAAACTCATCGACTGGCTGGGATCGCCCGAAGGGCAGGCCTATATCGGAACATTCCGTTCCAAGGTAACCCGGCCTGGCGTTGAAGGCACGATCAAGATCGACCCCAACCTGATCAATTACGACGCCCTCTGGGCAGGCGAGAACAAGAAGAGGATCATGGCCGAGTGGAAGGAACGCTTTAAGAAGTAGACGATGGTTTCCGTCATAACGGACAGGTGCAGCCGACAATAAGGCAAAGTGTCGGCTGCACCGACATCAAATACAGATAAACAGAGGGGAACTGCTTTGCTGACCAGCTACCTGGCGAGACTAACAGCGGATTTTCGGGAATTCTTCAAAAATCCCGGACTGGTGGGCGTCACCACTGTTATTACAGGATTGGTGCTGCTGTTCATCGTCATCCCCATCGGTTCGGTCCTCATAAAAAGCTTTTCCGTAAAAGCACCCGCCGTCACCATTGTCTGCGTTCTCCAGGAGGGGTATACGGCCGAAAAAGAGCGGGAATCGGTAACAGCCGGGTTGATCAACGCCCTTGAAGACGTTCCCGGCATTCGGGCCGTCACCCCACTGACGGATACCGGTACCCTTGGCGTTCATGTGGAATTCGACAAAAACTGGGACGACCTGAAAGGATTGAACAACTCGCGCAGCGCCCTCAAAGCCGTCGGCAATCTCACCCCGACGGTAAAGCGAATCCGCTACCAGCTAGGGTCGGTCAGCAGGGTCAGTGCCGGGACCTATGCCGAATTTTTTGCCAAACCCTACTACTACAAAGCGCTTTTCAACAGCATCCTCCTGGCGACGGTCTCCACCGGCCTTGTGGTGACAATTGCCTTCTGCTTTGCCTTTCTGGGTCTGAAAGGGCCCGGCTTCCTGCGCGGACCGCTGCGGCTGGCCGGTCTGCTGCCTCTGGTGGCGCCGCCCTTTATCTTCGCCCTGGCACTCGTCATCCTCGGCGGCCGCGGCGGCATTGTGACCCGCTTTCTGGGTCTCGAATCCGGGCTTTATGGATGGCCGGGGGTCATTATCGCCCAGGTGATAACGTTTCTGCCCCTGGGATACCTGATGATCGAAAATGTATTGCGGTCCATGGGTTCCAATCTGGAAGATGCCGCCAGCAACCTGGGGGCCGGACGTGTGGATATTCTGTTCAAAATCACCATTCCCCTGGCCGCTCCCGGAATTCTGAAAGCGGGCCTGCTGGTGTTCATCATGGCCATCGCCGACTTCGGCAATCCCATGTTGATCGGTGGAGACGTATCTTTCCTGGCAACCGATGCCTATCTGCTCTGGACCGGTGAAAACAATCTCGAAATGGCGGCGGTATTCTGTGTTTTCCTGGTAGTGCCAAGCCTGACAATTTTTATCGTTCACGAATATCTCCTGAAAGGAAAATCCTTCACTACCATCGGTGGTAAGCCGCAGCAGTCGGAAGAACGTCCCGTTTCACCCAAAATATTGTACCCCATGCTGGCAATCGCCGCGCCGGTCATGATCACCATCGTGATCTGTTTCGGCATCATCTTTTTCGGGGCCTTCGCCCGCATCCTGATGATCGACAACAGCTTTACCCTTGATCACTTCAGCAGCCCCAACGGTATCCGGGCCCTGGTCACCAGTTTACAATTCGCTTTTATGGCAGCCCTTATCGCGCCGATTGTAGGCGTTACCCTGTCCTACATCCTTGTTCGCAAACGAATCCCATTTAAAAGAGCCATCGAATCCATGTCCCTGCTGGGATTCGCCGTGCCGGGCACCGTCATGGGAATCGGGTATATCATCTTCTTCAATGCGCCCCCGCTCCTGCTCACTGGCACATTCACAATCATGGTGCTCAATGAGGCTTTCCGCAATCTGTCCGTGAGCCTGGAGGCCGGTGTCAGCAAACTGCATCAGATCGATGTGGCCATCGAAGAGGCCGCCGTCGACATGGGTGCCAACGGAATTCAGACGTTTGCGAAGGTGGTCCTGCCGCTTCTCGGTTCCGCCCTGGCCGCCGGCTTCGTGTATACCTTCATGGTGGGCATGATTACCGTCAGCGCCGTCATTTTCCTGATAACCCCCGGCAACAACCTGGCGGCCCTCTATATCCTCTCGGTAGCCGAGCAGGGCTCCATCGGCCTTGCCTGTGCCTTGGCCACCATGCTCATCATAGTGGTGATGGCCTGTTTGGGAGCATTAAAATTGATTGCAACCTACACCGACACACGTGTGTTTTAAATCGAAAGGAAAAAGATCATGGCCGCCAGAAACGGTTCCGTGATACTGGAATTAAACCATATTACAAAATCATTCGGAAAAATGGTCGCCGTCAACGATGTTTCCTTTTCTCTTGAACGGGGCAAGCTGGTCACCTTCGTGGGACCTTCCGGCTGTGGAAAGACCACCCTCTTGAGGGCCATCAGCGGTTTCGCCATACCGGACAGCGGAACGATCCTGCTGGATGGGAAAGACATAACACACACCCGGCCGAACGCCAGGGACACGGCCATGGTGTTTCAGAATTATGCCCTCTTTCCCCACATGTCGGTAGCCAAAAATATCGGCTTTGGTCTCCGGATCCGCCGGCGACCGGCCGGTGAGGTCACCACTGAAGTAAACCGCCTGCTCGCCCTGACCCAGCTGGACGACCTAGGCGACCGTAAGCCCCATGAACTCTCCGGCGGCCAGCAGCAGCGGGTAGCCCTGGCGCGGGCCTTGAGCCTGAACCCGAAAATCCTTCTTCTGGACGAACCGTTGTCCAATCTGGATGCGAACCTGCGGGTTGCCATGCGGGATGAAATCCGCAATATACAAAGAAAACTGGGGTTGACCATTATCTTCGTAACCCACGATCAGGAAGAGGCCATGTCCATTTCCGACCTGATCGTGGTCATGGATGGGGGGATCGTCAAGCAGATCGGATCCCCCACGGAAGTGTATGAGCATCCGGTTGATGAATTTGTGGCCAATTTCGTCGGCCACATCAATTTTTTCAACGGTGAGGTGATTTCCGTATCCAATCAAGGCATGACTTTCAGGACACGGCACGGGATATGGAATCTTGATCTGCCCGGATATCCTGTTTTCGCCGGCGACCGTCTCAAGGCGGTTGTCCGGCCGGAGTCGATCGATATCCTGCCGGCTTCCGCACCAGAAGAAGATCTTGTCAATACGATTGCCGGAAAAATCAGCAACATCATGTATATCGGCTCCATTATCCGTTATACGATACGTTCCGACGATCAATCCATCTATGTCGACGAATCAGACCCGCAGTATCGCGGCATAAGCAGTGAAGGCGATTCGATTCTGCTGAAGTTTAAAAACAGGCTGCACATGCTGAAAAGAGAATCAGATGATTCGAAACAGGTTGATTGAATGCCAGATCCGGACGATAATGTCATAGCCATACCGACAGGCAAGGGTACCCCGTATTGCCATACCGTTACAGAACCGGCGCCGCCCCCTAACCGCAGAACCGCGGAAGGAAAAAACCGGGAACAGATTGCTGAAATGGTCGAAAGCCATTACAGCATCGGTCGGGTTATCGGGGTGCGTGAAATTTTCGGCGGTTACAACAATCGCAGTTACCGGATCCTGGTTGATTGCGGGGGCCATGAAAAAAAATATTTTGTGCGCGAGTATACCCGCCAGCCCGGAGATGAGGGTATTCGTTTCGAACATCGCCTGATCAGTCACGCGATTGAAAACGGTCTTTCAGGGATCGCCGGCACAATCGTGAACCGGCGCGGAGAAACCTTTACCCGATGGGCCGGCAACAATGCCATCTATGCTCTTTACGAATACCTCGGGGGGGAGGACCGATATACCTGGGACAACCCTGATCTCACGGACAGGGAATTCCAGAGTGCCGCGCAACGGCTGGCGGACTACCACAATGCCATGCGAAACTTTGACCCCGGCGGTCTGAACCGGGGGGAACCCCCCATACGGGAACTGTGGCGGGAACTGCCCGAAAGGCTGCGCCGCCTGGCCCGTAAAACAGGAAGCGGCCGGTATACAGACTATTTCCGGCAGCAGCTCGAGACGATCCTTGCGACCGTGGCAAAGATCACACCACCCCCCGGCGAACACCCGTACATGCCGGTGCTCCCGGCCCATTACGATTATCATCCGGGCAACCTGAAGTGGGAGGGGGAAACGGCTACGGGAATTTTCGATTTCGACTGGTCCAAAATGGACCTGCGCCTTTTCGATGTCTGCATGGCCCTGATCTATTTCTGCGGCTGCTGGGACAGCCACAGAGACGGCGAACTGCGCATGTCCAAGGTTGCCCTTTTTCTGAACAGCTACCAGAAAAGGCTGGCTGTGAAGGAGTTGATACCAATCACCTCTACAGAACGGGCGTTGATCCCGGAGATGCTGGCGATGAGCAATCTCTACCTGCTTCATTGGGGTGTGAACCATTTCTACGGCCCTGAAGAATCCAATGAAAAAGAATACCTTAGATACCTGCAGCATGGCGTACGGCTCATGCGCTGGATCGAGCAAAACAATGAAACGATTGCCGCAACCGCCGTCACGGCCCTGAAGCGTGCGGAACCGGGAGGCTGAGACAAGATGTTATCGCTTTCAAATGTTACCAAAAAATTCGGTGCCCTGATAGCCGTCGATAATCTCAGTTTCACTGTCGAAGAGGGCCAGATTTTTGGTATCGCCGGCCCCAACGGTGCCGGGAAATCAACGATTTATAACCTGATCACCGGGTTTTACTCATTTCAGGGCAAAATCATGTTTGATGGCCGGGACATTTCCGGTTTACCCCCGCATCGCATTGCCAGAATCGGCATCGCCCGAACCTTTCAGGTGCCGCATACTTTTCCGAGCCTGACTGTTCAAAAAAGTATTGCCGTCGGCAGCCGGTTCGGCAATCCAGAAAAATACGACCCTTCCATTGAAAACGATATTATCCGTTTTGTGGATCTTGAAGCGCAGCGTGACCTTCCCACCGGGCAGCTAAACCTGCTGGGACAGAAAAAACTGATGATCGCCGCCGCTTTGGCAACCCGACCGAAATTGTTGATGCTGGATGAACCAATGGCCGGCTCCAACGCCACCGAAATCCGACAGTTGATGGATCTGATTCTTGCCATCAACCGCGAAAGGGGCATTACCATCATCATCATCGAGCATTTTATGAAAGTCCTAACCGAACTGACCGAAAAACTGCTGATCATCGAAACCGGTTCCGAAATCGCCTTCGGCAATCCCGAGGTCGTAACAAGCGATCCGCGGGTTTGCGAGATTTACCTGGGAGGCACCTATGCTGAAAGTGATTGATATCAATGCTTTTTACGGTCAATTCCATGTGCTAAAAAAGGTATCCATCAATGTTAACCCCAAAGAGGTGGTGGTAATCCTGGGCCCCAACGGCCACGGCAAAAGCACCCTGCTGAAATCGGTTTGCGGCCTGGCCGACCGGGTGGAGGGCCATATCGACCACAATGGTCGCAACATCAACGGGCTTTCGGCGGATAAAATCGTCAACCGCGGGATTACCTATATTGCCGAAAACCGGGAACTGTTTCCCTATATGACCGTCCTGGAAAATCTAAAACTGGGCGCCTATTCCAAAAACGCCCGCCCCTACGCAAAGAAGAATCTGGAGCACGTTTTCAGCCTTTTCCCGCGGCTGATAGAGCGCAGGAACCAGCTGGCCGCCACCATGAGCGGTGGCGAGGCCAGAATGCTGGCCGTTGCCCGGGGGCTCATGTCCAATGCCGACCTGCTTTGCATCGATGAGCCGTCGCTGGGCCTGCAGCCCAGTTTGCGCTACGAAATATTCAATATCATCAAGGAGATCAACCGGCAGGGCAAAACGGTTCTTCTGGTGGAGCAGAACATACCCCAGATCACGGACCTGGCGGACCGGATTTACGTCATCGAGGAAGGGCGGATTTCATTTGAGGGCAACAAGGACGAAGCCCTGAATAACGAACACCTGAAAGAGATTTTTCTGGGAATGTAGTTTGTGGGGGGACAATAGTTCCCGGAGATGGGAATTGATCGCTGCGGTGGAACCGCCGCGGTCTAACGTTCTAAAGGAACGAAATGACCATGAATATCAGTGAAGATACTCTTTTTTTACTATACGAAATCATC
>CAZKYZ010000114.1:6165-10262 GCA_964557055.1 uncultured Desulfobacterales bacterium | reverse complement strand
GATTATGAATATTGGCTGACAATACCGGAAAAGTTCAAAGAAACAATTATGCTTAGCTTGTTGTTAGCCCATAAATGAGTCGAGACTACTTCCAACTCAACCTGAAGGCAGCTTGCTTTATAAGTGGTCATGCCGACATGAGAGAATCGGTAACATTTTGCCGATAAATGGGCTATTGTCGCTATAATTAGTAATAAATTACCATTTATAGCATTACACTTGACTCGTCATTTAATTGGTAATATATTACTGATTGACACTACGAATGGAGGTTAATCAGCAAAAAATGTCTTATAACATCGAATTCTCAGTAGCAACGAGTGATCAAATCGAAGCCGCCCTCTGCAAGCGCTTGGAAAGCATAAGGCTTTCCCGTAACATAACCCAAGCACAACTCGCTGAGGAAGCCGGCGTCTCGCCAAGAACCATCGGTCGGCTTGAAAAGGGCCAAGGTGTTTCCATGGATACATTCATTCGGATTATGATGGCGCTTAGCATACAACAAAACCTTGAAGCCCTACTGCCGGATCCGACTGTGAGACCAATCGAACGGGTCGGCATGGGCGCCGGAGAGCGTAAGCGCGCACGTCCTACTAAATCTATTGATGAACGCCCAACTTGGTCGTGGGGTGACGGCGAGGACGATGATGAATAATGATGCACGCGTCGTTCTCTGGGGTAGTGTAATCGGTGCCGTCACTTGGCTTGAAGACAGGGAGATCGGGGTCTTCCAATACGCGCCTGACTTCCTGCGCAGCGGTATTCAGTTGGCACCGCTCATGATGCCGCTTGGCGAGTTCCCCTATGAGTTCCCGGCGCTTGCACGGAACACCTTCAAAGGGTTGCCGGGATTGGTTGCAGACTCACTTCCAGACAAATACGGTAATGCGATCATTGACGCCTGGCTTGCTTCACAGGGACGAACCGCAGCGAGTTTCCATCCAGTGGAACGCCTCTGCTATGTCGGCAGTCGCGGTATGGGGGCTCTCGAGTATCAGCCAGCCACACTCGGACCGCCAACCAGCAGACGGGCGGTTGAGGTCGCAAGCCTCGTCGACTTGGCAAACCAGATCCTTGACGAGCGTGCCAGATTCGGTGGCGTTTTCTCCGGTGACAACGACCGAGAAGCAATCCATGATATCCTCCGAGTCGGAACTTCAGCCGGCGGGGCCAGGGCTAAGGCGATTCTCGCTTGGAATAAAAAAACCAACGAATTCAGGTCAGGCCAGGTCGATGCTGAAGCGGGTTTCGAGTATTGGATAATGAAATTTGATGGAATTACCAGCAGTAGCGATGCAGAAGTCGCCACCCCGAAAGGCTATGGTAAGATCGAGTATGCCTATCACCTTATGGCCGTCGAGGCCGGCATCGAGATGTCGCCGTGCCGCCTTCATCATGAAGGTGGTCGTAGACACTTTATGACAAAAAGGTTCGACAGGTCTGCGAACGGCAGGAAACTGCACATGCAGTCTTTGGGGGCTATTGCTCACTATGACTACAGGCAGCCTGCGAGCTATTCGTACGAGCAGGCGATTCAAGTCATTCGCAGGATGGGGCTCCCTCGAAAGGACATGGATCAGCAGGTGCTGCGAGCCATTTTCAATGTCGTCAGTCGCAATTGTGATGATCACGTCAAGAACATAGCCTTCCTCATGAATCGACGGGGTGAATGGCGCCTGTCACCTGCGTTCGACATCTCCTACGCGTGGAACCCCAGTGGCGAGTGGACGAGTCGGCACCAGATGAGCGTGAACGGCAAGCGAGATGGGTTTGAACGTGAGGACTTGCTCGCCCTCGCCAAGGCGGCTGACATCAAGAAGGCACGCGCAAAACAGATGATTCAACGCGTCATTGAAGTCGTAAGCCGTTGGCACGACTTCGCCGGTGAAGCCGGAGTTAATGATGAACAGGTTAAAAAAATACAGACCGGTCACCGCACAAGCCTGTGATCCGTTTTGTGAGACTACCGGTCGTTGGAACGCACAGACGCCATGCTAGCGACGTTTTTCGATTTCGGAATCGAGGAGCCCAATTTCTACAACCTCATGTTTATCCGGCACGCCCGGGTGTTATGATCATGTGGATCCTGTTAATCCCGTTAAAAAAACGGGGTGGCGCCTGTTTGGCACCACCCCGTCGGGTATTGTCTATCATTTGGTTGCTACCGCTGGCACAATTCCACCAGAACGCCACCGGTGGCCTTGGGGTGCAGGAAAGCGATCCTGGCACCGCCGGCACCGATGCGTGGTTCCTGATCGATGAGCTGAACGCCTTTTTCCTTCAGTTCAGCCAGTGCCTCTTCGATATTTTCCACCCGGAAGGCGATATGCTGAATGCCCGGGCCCTTTTTTTCAATATATTTGGCTACCGGACCGTCGGGTGAGGTGGATTCCAACAGTTCGACTTCACTTTCACCCACCGGAAAAAAAGCGGTGGTGACCTTCTGTGCTTCAACGGTTTCAGCCCCCTCAAATTCAAGGCCCAATGCACCAGACCAGAATTCTTTTCCATTTTCAATGCTGTTTACGGCAATTCCCAGGTGGTCTATTTTTAAAATTTTCATCGCTGACTCCTTACTTTTTCAATCACCCGCTTGAAGCCCGGAAGGGCGTTGCGGATGGTGTCGTCGTTTACACAGAATGCCAGGCGAAAATAGCCTGGGGCCAAAAAGCCGCTGCCGGGAACCGCCAGTATGAGCTCTTTTTGCAACTCTCCGACAAAGCGAACATCATCGCCGCCGGGTGCTTTGGGAAAGAGGTAAAAAGCCCCCGGAGGGGTTACGAATTCATATCCGCTCTCGGAAAGGCCCTCGCAAAGGAGCGATCGTTTAACGGCATAGGCGGATACATCTACGTTGGCTCCCTGGATCCGGGCCATGACTCGCTGCATAAGGGCCGGTGCATTGACGAATCCCAGAATCCGATTGGCCAGGGCCATGCCCGCACCCAGCGTCTTTTGCCCGTCCGCCTCGGGGTTGACGGCCACATAGCCAAGCCTTTCTCCGGGGATCGAAATTTCTTTGGAATAGGACGAGGCGATGATGCTGTTCGGATATACCGATAAAATACCCGGCACTACCGCTCCGTCGTAGACGATTTTGCGGTAGGGCTCGTCGGAAACCAGGTAAATGGTCCGGTCGTATTCCCGGCTTTTGCGGGAAAGCACTTCTCCCAGCATGGCAAGGCTTTCCTGCGAATATATCTGGCCTGTCGGGTTGTTGGGTGAATTGATGAGAACAACGCGGGTTTTTTTCGAAATGGCCTTTTCCAGTGCGATGATATCCAGGCTGAAATCGTCCTTGGTTTTTGCTGTCTGCAATACACCGCCGTGGTTGGCCGCATAAAAACCGTATTCCACAAAGCAGGGAACCGGTGTCAGGACCTCCTCACCGGGGTTGAGAAGGGTTTTCAGGATAACGTTCAGACCGCCGGCGGCGCCACAGGTCATGAGCACGTCAGAACCGGCGAGTGCAACCCCCTGCTCGGCGGAGAGATGCTTTGCCACAGCATCACAGGTAAAGGGGTATCCCGTGTTGGGCATGTAGCCATGGTCTCCGGTCCCAAGGCTCGCGACTGTTTCTTCCAGCACCTTTCGGAATTCCGGCGGCGGCGGGACGTTCGGGTTGCCCAGGCTGAAGTCGAACACCTTGTCGGCGCCATGCAGGGCCTTCAGACGGGTGCCTTCCTCAAACATTTTGCGGATCCAGGAGGACTTTTCGAGAATCGATTCAATACGCGGACACGGCCATGTGGGAACCTCCACCTGATTAATTGTCTGAAATTGATCTAACCGCACCTATCCTTTCGGGTAGGTTCTTTTTGTTTGCACTCTTCTGCTCAGGCAACGCCCTCGACGGATTTTATCTCCGGAATCTGCTGTTTGAGCATTCGTTCGATACCATTTTGCAGGGTCATCTGAGACATGGGGCAGCCTGCGCAGGCCCCTTGTAAACGCACTTTTACGATACCGTTTTCCACATTAACAAGTTCCACGTCGCCGCCATCCGCCTGAAGCATGGGACGAATCTTTTCCAGTGCGGCCTCTACTTTTTCTCTCATGGGGCACCTCCGTTTGGAAATTACCTGGTTTCCATCCAC
>CAZKYZ010000114.1:0-6065 GCA_964557055.1 uncultured Desulfobacterales bacterium | reverse complement strand
CTACTTTTTCTCTCATGGGGCACCTCCGTTTGGAAATTACCTGGTTTCCATCCACTTTATTTTTTCGGTCGCCGGGAGAACACATCCGGTAAGCACCGGGTATCGGATTCGCCCGAAGGCTGAAAACTATCCCATTTTTCAGCGGACAGTTCAAGGAAATTATTATGGGCCTCCAATCGGCGACAATCACATCCGGTATGCAATCGGGAGAAGGCGTCAGGAGCACCGCCGGGCATAAAAATTCTTTTTAAACAGGTCGAATTCATCGGTGATGATAGCTGACCGCATGGCTGTTGTCAGGGACAGGTAATAATGGATGTTGTGGATGGTATTGAGCCGATAGGCCAGGATCTCCCTGGCGGTGTACAGGTGCCTGAGGTAGGCTCTGGAATAATGGCGACAGGTATAACAGTCACAATTTTCGTCTACAGGGGAGGTGTCTTCGCGGTGACAGGCATTGGAAATGTTGAGTGTTCCTCTGGAGGTGAACAATTGTCCGTTGCGGGCGTTGCGGGTGGGCATGACGCAGTCGAACATGTCGGCTCCCATGGAAACGAGTTCGACCAGATCTTCGGGAGTTCCGACGCCCATGATGTAGCGGGGGCGGGTTTCGGGAAGAAGCGGGATGGTATGTGCAGCCATTTCCAGCATCAGTTCCTTTGGTTCTCCGACACTGAGTCCTCCGATGGCATATCCGGAAAAACCAATATCGCAAGTGGTTTCCACCGATTGCTTTCGCAGGTCGGTATGCATCCCGCCCTGCACAATTCCGAACAGGTGATTTCCCTCACCGGCCTTTTCCTGCCAGGCTGTTTTACAGCGGCGGGCCCATCGAGTGGTCAGCTTCAGGGATTCGACGGTTTCATCCCTTGTAGCCGGATATTGGAGGCACTGGTCAAGGCACATGATAATGTCGGCGTTGAGGCAAATCTGAACATCAACGGAGCTTTCCGGAGTAAGCATGTGCCGCGACCCGTCGATATGAGACTGGAAGGCGTATCCCTCTTCCGTAAGCTTGGACAGCTTGGCCAGGGAGAATGCTTGAAACCCCCCGCTGTCGGTGAGAATGGGACCGTCCCAGTGCATGAACCGGTGCAGGCCTGAAAAACGGTCAATGACGCCGCATCCGGGCCTCAAATAGAGATGATAGGTGTTCCCCAGAATAATCTGGGCACCGGCGTCGTTCAGTTCTTCAGGGGTGAGGGATTTAACGGTGCCCAGGGTTCCCACCGGCATAAAAACGGGGGTTTCGATGGTGCCGTGAGGGGTTGCAAAGACACCGGCCCGGGCGTTTGAACTGATGCTGTTGGCAATAATCTGATAATTCATGCTGGTTGTCTCTGTTTGTTGTTGGTAAACGAATCCATATTTTTACAATTCAATGCTCGAAAAGCACCTTGTATCGTTATGATAGTGATCAGATACCGGTGAGT
This sequence comes from uncultured Desulfobacterales bacterium, assembly GCA_964557055.1. Classification (GTDB taxonomy): domain Bacteria; phylum Desulfobacterota; class Desulfobacteria; order Desulfobacterales; family CAZKYZ01; genus CAZKYZ01. Next base: position 4,632 of record CAZKYZ010000114.1, on the reverse strand, counting down.
TAATAAATGCACATGGCATCTCCATAGCTGAAAAAGCGGTATTTTTTTTGGACGGCCTCCCCATAGGCGGCCAGTATATTTTCCCGCCCGGCAAAAGCGGAGACCAGCATGAGCAGGCTCGATCGGGGCAGGTGAAAGTTGGTAATCATGGCGTCGACCACCTTAAACGGATATCCCGGGTAGATAAACAGATCACACGTGCCGCTTCCCGGCTGCACGGTTCCGGAAGGAGCAGTGGCAAACTCAAGTGTCCGCACGGCGGTCGTGCCGACAGCGACCACCTTTTTCTGCGATGCTTTTGCCCGGTTGACGGCGTCGGCCGCAGCTGTCGAGATTTCGTAGTGTTCGGAGTGGATTTTATGGTCGCGAATATCCGCTGACCGGACCGGAGAAAACGTGCCGTATCCGACGTGAAGGGTTATTTCGACGATGGTGACACCGTTTGATTTGAGTTCGGAAATTAGGGGCTTCGTAAAATGGAGGCCCGCCGTGGGAGCGGCCACAGCGCCATTGCGGGAGGCATAAACGGTCTGGTATGCGGTGCGATCATCCATTGCCGGCGAGGAGGCGCCCCGTTTAATATAGGGTGGCAAGGGCACATGGCCGATGCGGGACAAAACAGCATCAAAATTTCCATCAAACGAAAATTCTATTTTATAGCGGCCGTTTTTGCGGTCCAGAACACGGCCCCGCAATTCCTTGCCGAACGATATGGAAGACCCGATTCGAGCCGGTTTAGACGCGTTGACCAGACAGCTGCTCACCAGCCGGCCGGAAGCCCGGTCGGTTTTTGACGTAGCGGCGTAATCGAGAATTAGTGCCTCTACTTTTCCGCCGGTTTCTTTTTGGCCGTAGATTCGACCGGGGATTACCCTGGTGTTGTTCACCACCAGTACATCACCGTTTGAAAGAAACCGGTGAATATCACTAAAACGGTGGCTTTCGGTAAGGCCGGTTTGCCGATGAAGGGCAAGCAGCCGGGAGTTCTCTCTTTTTTCGCTGGGCTCCTGCGCGATCAGTTCTGCCGGAAGTTCGTATTGATAATCGTCTATGGAAAACATTGTTTACTGTTTGCCCAGATAAACCAGCAGCAGCCCGGAGAACATGAGGATAGCACCGAAGCGTCGCAAGGCCCCGTCCGGCATTTGCAGGATTTGGACAACCCACTGTTTCATTTTGTCCGGTATGGCGAAGTAGGGCAGCCCTTCAATGATCATCACCATGCCGATGACACATAAAAAAAAGTCCATAAAATGCCTCATTTGTGCAGGGAACGCTTTGCATTTACCGGCCTATCACTGACCCCGCAAGGGTCGTATATGAAATCCTATACACGAAGGTTCGAACAACGGAACAATGTTGTGCAACCGTTATATAGGGCCCGGGCCGGACAGTTGTCAAAATAAAATCGTATGTCGTAATTATTCCTTTACTAATGTGTTTGGTCACAATGATATTTCATTTTTCTTCACCAGTGTCAAAACCGTTACCGGCGGGAAATCGAGAACATGGAGCCAACGGTTCGATATGAGTGAAACCGATATGCGTCAAAAAGATATCGCCCGACTTCAGAAGATGATCGCAGAGATTGGAGCGGAAAACGTGTACCGGTCCATTTACGATGCAGACGGAAACCTGATCGCCGCCGGGAAAAAGCCCGTCCGAGATGAAATGGTCAACGATTTTGTCACCCTCGATTTCCAAGGCAAGTCCGTGGTGGATCTGGGGTGCAATTTTGGTTTTTTTCGATTCTTTGCGCCAAAATGGGAGCGCTCGACGTGCTGGGCATCGATTATCTGCCGGAAATGAAGGCTGCCAGTCTTCTGCTGGCCAGGATACATGGGGTCCGCGGTATACGGTTTGCCACCGGCAACATTGAAAACCCGCTGGAACGGTTCGGCAATTTCGATGTTGCCATGATGCTCGATTATCTCGGAAAGGGGTGTGCCCGCAAGGGGAAAACGGAAAAGATGCTTTCCCAGCTGGTGAATCTGGCCGATAAAGAGATAATCCTGATTTTACGGCCGGTATACCATATTCGAGACGAACTGGAGATGGCGCCCCAGGAACTTGCCCGGATTTATCCCGGAAAATTCGTATGCGGTGAGTACTTTGAGCTGCTGAATTTTACACGAGCCTGTCTTGGCGTGGATTGGGAGATGCAGCAGATCTCTATCATCACCCGCTATTACGAAAAACAGAAAGCGCTGGTTCGGTTCCAGAAGAAACTTTCCTGAGGCGCCCCGCTGCTAATACTGGATGCCGGTGTCCAGTACTTTTCCATCTCTAACCAGATAATAACGGGAGCCCACAGCTTCTGTATTCTGAATTGGATATACCCATTTTTCGGTGTCCACGTCGAGCTTGTCTACCCGGGCCGGCTTGCCCAGCTTATTTTCCAATATCTCATCGGTCATCTGGTTTTTTACATAATAATCGGTGGAAGCTGCGTAGCATCCCAAGAAAAAGAATAAAGAAATCAGCGTCATTGCCGTGATTACCCGTCTCATTGATTCCTCCTGTTTGTTTGCGTGCCAATCTGCATTGCATCAGCCTGATTTTTTCAAATAACATATTTCCGGCGCCAAAAGCAAAGGAGTATTGAAAAAAACAATTTCTCGGGATATTTGAAATTTCTTCTTGCCAAATTTGTCGATTTGTGGCGCAATCAAATATAAGCTCTTGACATGATCCGACATTTTTTCGTTGGAATCAACAATCTATTGTTGGAGATAATCAAATATGCCAGAGAAAAAAATACCGGTAGTGAAAAGGACGCTCTTTTCCTGGGTATTTCAGAAGAACCTGAAACTCCAGATACTGCTTCTCGTTTTTATTCTGGTGATGGTTTTCGTCCGGATCGTTCCGCTGGAAATGCAAAAGCGGATCGTAAATGAGGCCATCAAGCTGAGGGAACTGGATCTGCTGTTTCTTTATTGCGGGATTTATCTGGCAGCCGTTCTTGTGGCCTCCGGGCTGAAATTTGTAATGAGCTACATCCAGACCCTCATCGGTCAGCGGGTTCTGGCCGATATGCGCAAAGAGCTGTACCATCACATCCTGACCCTGCCGCTCAATTTTTTCCGGAGAACACAGCCGGGATTGGTTGTATCCGCGTTGGTTCAGGAACTAACCACTTCCGGTAATTTTGCCGGCATGGCTGTGTCCGTACCCATTGCCAACGTCCTGACCCTGCTGGCGTTTGCCGTATATCTGATACGCCTCAACTGGCTGATGGCCGTCATTTCCCTTTCCATTTATCCCATCGTTGTATTCGCCGTGCCGCTGCTGCAGAAAAGGGCCAATAAATACAACAAGCAGCGGGTGGATACGAGCCGCAAACTTGCCAGCGTGATTGGAGAGGCGATTTCGGGCGTCCATGAGATTCATGGCAACGGGAGCTACCGCAGTGAACATCAAAAATACGATTCACTGGTGGATCGCCTGCTCCAGATCCGCATTGTCTGGACCCTATACACCCAGGGGATCAAGGTGCTTAATAATTTTTTCAACAGTTTGAGTCCCTTTCTGATATTCCTGCTGGGGGGCTACCTGGCCATGAAAGGGCAATTGGAACTGGGATCCCTGGTGGCGTTTCTTTCGGCGCAGGAAAAGCTGTACGACCCCTGGAGAGAGATGATCGAGTTTTACCAGGTATATCAGGATTCCACCGTCAGCTACACGAAAGCCATGAGCTATTTCGATGTCGAACCGGAACATGCCCTTTTGCCTGAAGGCCGCGAGGCGTACAAACTGGACGGCAATGTGGAGCTGAAGGATGTATCTTTTATGACCGAAAGCGGGATACGCCTGCTGTCGGATATCAGCCTGATGCTGGTGCCCGGAGAGCACCTGGCCCTGGTCGGGTTTTCGGGAAGCGGCAAGAGCACCCTTGCGGCCTGCATCGGCCAGCTCTATTCTTACACCGGCGGGACCATCCAGTTGGACGACAAAGAGGTGGCCGATCTTTCCAAAAAAGACATTATCAACAATATCGGTTTTGTTTCCCAGTCACCTTTTATTTTTGAGGGCTCCATTGAAGAAAACCTGCTTTATTCAGTAACGGCCGCCAACGAAAAAAGTTCCGGGGAGTCGGCAGATCCCCCCAGTCTGGACGACATGATCGAGGTGCTCCAGCAGGCGGGGATCTATGTGGACGTGCTTCGATTTGGTCTCAATACCGTTCTCGACCCGCACAAGTATTCCGACTTGATGGAGAATCTGATCCGTGTCCGCAAAAATTTCCAGCTGGAATTCGGGAAATCCCTGGTGGATTATGTGGAATTCTTCAGCGAGGACAACTACCTGCTGCATTCTTCCGTAGCAGACAACCTCACTTTCGGCACCCCCGTAGACGACAGTTTTAAGGCCGGGAATCTTACCAGAAACGAGTTTTTCATCTCTTTTTTGAAAGACGCCGATCTGGCCAGACCCCTGTTGAACCTGGGTGCGGAGCTATCCAGGCAGATCGTCGATATTCTGGGAAATTTGCCGCCGGATGAAGTCTTTTTCGAACAAAGCCCGATCCGGCCGGAGGAACTGAACGACTATAAAATGCTGGTTAATCGTCTGAAAGGCCATAAACTGCACGAGTTTTCCAAAAGCGATCGGGAGATGCTTCTGGATCTGGCA
>CAZKYZ010000113.1:0-10335 GCA_964557055.1 uncultured Desulfobacterales bacterium | reverse complement strand
AAAGACCGTCAAGATGTTTGACACGGCATATAATTTTGTCGTCGATATGGTCTCCAGCGGGAAATCCATCTTGTTTGTCGGTACCAAAAAACAGGCCCGGGATGCCATATATGAAGAAGCAAACCGCTGTGAGATGTTTTATGTGCACAATCGCTGGCTTGGTGGAATGCTGACCAATTTCCAAACCATCAAAATGAGCATCGACAGACTCAATCATTTAAACAATATCGAAAACGACGGCTCCATCAATCTTTACAAGAACAAGGAACGGCTGCGTCTTGGCAAGGAAAGGGTGAAGCTGGACAACAACCTGGGAGGCATTCGCCAGATGAAGGATCTCCCCGGGGCCATTTTTATCATAGACCCGAAAAATGAGTCCATCGCCGTGCACGAGGGCCGCAAACTGGGAATACCGATCATCGCTACGCTTGATACCAACTGCGACCCGGAAGAGATTGATTATATTATTCCCGGCAATGATGACGCCATCCGGGCGATTCGGTTGTTTACCTCCCGAATAGCGGAGGCCTGCATTAAAGGGAAACAAAAGCTGGAGGAACGAAGGCAGGCGGAAGCGGACAAGGTAGTCGTGGAAGAGGAATCGGAAATCGAAACGGCAAGTGCTGAACTGAAACCGGGAGAGCGAAAAATTATATCCGACGGTTCGGATGGCCCTGTGGTGGAAGTGATCCGGAAAGCCACAGTCGATTCGGGTGAGAGTGAAACATCGAAAACGGAGTAGGAAGCTGCGTTAGAACAGAAACAGGAGAAAAGACAATGACAACGGTCAATGCCGCAATGGTAAAGGAACTCCGTGAAAAATCGGGTGCCGGCATCATGGATTGTAAAGAAGCCCTCACGGAATGTGGTGGCGATATGGAAAAAGCGAAGGATTACCTGCGCAAGAAAGGTCTGGCAACAGCAACCAAACGGGCAGGCAGGGCAACCTCTGAAGGGACGATTCAATCCTACATTCATATGGGAGGCAAAATTGGTGTATTGGTGGAAGTCAATTGCGAAACCGATTTTGTCGCCAAAAACGAGGATTTTGTGAACTTTGTCAAAAACATTGCCATGCACATTGCCGCCTCCAGCCCGGTCAGTATCACATCGGAAGACGTTCCCCAGAAAGTCATTGATCGTGAGATGGACATTTACAGGGCTCAGGCAGTCGAAACGGGTAAACCCGAAAACATTATCGACAAAATTGCGAAAGGCAAGCTGAGCAAGTTTTTTAAAGACAGCTGCCTGATGAATCAGGTTTATGTCAAGAATCCGGACATTACCATCGCCGATTACCTGAATGAGGTGATCGCCAAAACCGGTGAAAAAATAACCATTAAACGGTTTGTTCGCTATCAAGTAGGGGAGGCCTGAATCGTTGAAAAAACCGCGATTTAAGCGTGTTCTCGTAAAACTGAGCGGCGAAGCCCTGATGGGTGGTCAGGGCTTTGGTATCGCCCCGGATATGATACGTTATGTTGCCGAAGAAATCCGGTCTGTTATCGATCTGGGGGTGCAGGTCGCAATTGTCGTGGGCGGCGGGAATATCTTCCGGGGGGTGGCCGCCAGTTCCTATGGAATGGACCGATCCTCCGCCGACCATATGGGTATGCTGGCGACGGTCATCAACAGCCTTGCACTTCAGGATGCCCTGGAAAGAACAGGGGTGACTACCCGCACCCAAACCGCCATTTCCATGCATGAAGTTGCCGAGCCGTACATTCTCAGAAGAGCCATTCGACATCTGGAGAAGGGACGGGCGGTCATTTTTGGAGCGGGAACCGGCAATCCCTACTTTACAACCGATACGGCTGCGGCTCTGCGCGCCCAGGAGATCCACGCTGAAATCCTGCTGAAAGCCACCAAGGTGGACGGCCTCTACGACAAGGACCCGGAAGTCCATGCGGACGCGAAGTTGTTCCGCGAGATCAGTTATATGCGTGTTCTCGAAAAGCAGTTGCGGGTCATGGACATGACGGCGATTTCTCTGGCGATGGACAACAATCTGCCGCTGGCCGTGTTCAATCTTCGCGTCAAGGGAAATATCCGTCGCGTTGTCTGCGGAGAAAACGTTGGGACGCTGATATCCAACTGAAAACGGCTGTTCGGTTTGCGAAGACAAATCATGTTTCGCGGGCATCATTGATCTGCACAACGTTTGCCGGTTACGCTCATTTCCAACGTGAGGCTCCTTTTTTCAACCCCATAGTTGAGGTGAAATCATGCTAAATGAGACCTATCAGGAAACCAAAGACCGTATGGGAAAATCCATCAGCGCGTTGAAGAACGAACTCAAAAGGGTGCGCACCGGACGGGCCAACCTGTCTCTGCTGGACGGTATCCGGGTGGACTACTACGGTACGCTGACTCCCCTGAACCAGATGGCTTCTTTATCCGTTCCGGAAAGCCGCCTGATCGCCATCCAGCCATGGGATGCCACGGCCATAAAAGAGATCGAGAAAGCCATTTTAAAATCGGATCTCGGTTTGACGCCATCCAACGACGGCAAACTGGTCCGGATTTCAATTCCGCCATTAACCGAGGAGAGGCGTCAGGAACTGGTAAAAATCGTCAACAAGATGTGCGAGGAACACAAGATCGCCGTCCGTAATATCCGCAGGGATTCCAATGAACTGATACGGGGGTTCAAGAAAGACGGAGATATCTCCGAAGATGATGCGTTCAAGGGACAGGACCAGGTCCAGGAGATTACCAACGAATTTATTCAGCAGATAGACGATATTTATAAGGGCAAAGAGAAAGAAATCCTTGAGTTCTAAAATACGCGCTTCTGTGGACCTGGATCCCGGGCGGATGCCCCGCCATGTGGCCATTATTATGGACGGAAATGGCCGCTGGGCGAAAAAACGAATACTGGGCAGGGTGAAAGGTCATGAACGCGGTGCGGATACCGTTCGTTCCATCGTGCGTATCTCCCGTGAGCTGAATATACCCGTACTGACGCTGTATGCCTTTTCGACGGAGAACTGGCAGCGACCGGAAAAAGAAGTCAGTGCCCTGATGAACCTCCTGAAAAGGTTTCTGACCAGGGAACAGCAGGAATTGAACGAAAAAGGTATTCGCCTGAATGCCATCGGACAGATCGAAAGGCTCCCGGCCGATGTCCGCACGGCCCTTCACAATGCGATGGGGCTCACAGCTGAAAACAGCGCCATGATACTCAACCTGGCACTCAGCTACGGCAGTCGCACAGAAATAACGGAAGCGGTCAAGACGCTGGCACGCAACGCGGTGAAGGGGGATATTGATCCGGAAGCCATCACCGAAAACGATATTCAGACCGCTCTGTATACGGCCGGTTTGCCCGATCCGGATCTGCTCATCAGGACAAGCGGCGAAATGCGTGTCAGCAACTTTCTCTTGTGGCAGATTGCCTACAGCGAGATATTTTTTACGGATACGTTATGGCCCGATTTCGAACCGGACGAGTTTATCGGTATTCTGAAGGCTTACCAGCTTCGGGACAGGCGTTTCGGCGGCGTATCCGAATAACCGGCCTGCCCGAACAAAGGACTGACGATTGCCATGTATAAAACACGATGGATCACAGCCCTCTGCCTTATCCCCTTTGTCATTGCGCTGATTTATATCGGCGATGCCGCTTTTTATTTCCTTGTCTGTGCTGTAACCCTGATCGCATTGTGGGAGTATTACGGGATCGTTTTCAGCAAATCGGCCAAAACGATTTATTGTTTTCCGGTTTTTATCGGCCTGATTTCCTGCCCGGCGATTTTGTGGGGAGCTTGTCAGGGAAATGCCGGGTCGGTTATTTTTTTCCTGGTAGGCAATATCGTCTGTTCCGGAATCTACGCTGTTTTACGATTCAAGACACGACCGGATGTGTTGGAAAACATCACAAAGCAGGTTCAGGGAGTGGTGTATATCCCGGTTATCTTCGCTCTTTTGGCGATTGTGCGGAGCATGCCCGACGGTGGCCATTGGGTGCTGTTTATCCTGGTGACCGTATTCGCGGGAGACACCGGAGCATTATACATCGGGACCTATTTCGGCAAACACAAACTGAGCCCTTCGGTGAGCCCCAATAAAACCATCGAAGGAGCCCTGGGGGGCCTCGCCGCCAGCCTGGTGGGCGGAATGGCCGTAAAGTTTATCCTTCTGGCTGATCTGCCTGTGGGTTTCAGCCTGCTTTTTTGTCTGCTTTGCGGCCTGTTCGGACAGATCGGAGACCTTTTTGAGTCAGCTTTAAAAAGGGCATCGGGGATCAAGGACTCAGGGGCGATTCTACCGGGGCACGGCGGCATTCTGGACAGGGTCGACGCTATTCTGTTTGCCGCGCCCGTGGCGTATTTGTTCAGGGTCTATATTCTTTGACGGTTCCGTAAAAAGTCCGATATCGGCGTTACGCGTATCCCTCGTCATTGCGGCGTACCATAAGTACGCCTCATTCCTCGGGATTCGCAAGCCTTGATATCGAACATTTTACGAAACCGTATGAAACATGACTTTTTACGAGTCCATCATATTTTTTATGAGCGCTATTATAAAATGGTTTTTCCCTCCTGTCTTATCGGGCATGGCGCAAAGCGCGCAGAGCAAAGAAAATGAGCAACATGAAAACAATCGCCGTACTTGGCTCGACCGGATCCATCGGGCGTAACACACTGAACCTGGTGGAAATGTTTCCGGAGAGGTATGCTGTAAAAGCACTTACAGGAGCGCGGAATATCACGTTGCTGGCAGAGCAGATACGACAGTTTCGTCCGGAAATTGCAGCGGTTTTCGATTCGCAAGGGGCCAAACAGCTGGCCGCCCTTCTGTCGAATACCATCCCGGTGAATATTGTCTACGGCGAAAGCGGATACCGGGAGGCGGCCACCCATCCGGAAGTCGATACGGTTGTAGCCGCCATGGTCGGCGCTGCCGGTTTGTCACCGACACTGGCGGCAATTGAAGCCGGAAAAAACATTGCCCTGGCCAACAAGGAAACCCTGGTTATGGCCGGCGAGATCGTTATGTCGCGGGCAGCCGAAAAAAAAGTCTCCCTTCTGCCCGTGGACAGCGAACACAGCGCAATTTTTCAATGCCTGGAAGGAAACCGGAAACAGGACCTTCGAAAGATCCTGCTGACGGCCTCCGGCGGCCCTTTTTTACACAGACACAAAAGGGACTTTGCCGGTATCCGCATCGGCGATGCCCTGAATCATCCCAACTGGTCCATGGGCAGGAAAATTACCATCGATTCAGCCACGCTCATGAACAAGGGTTTGGAGGTCATCGAGGCAAAATGGCTGTTTGATGTTCCCGTTTCCTCCATTGAGGTGGTGGTGCATCCGCAGAGCATTGTCCATTCCATGGTCGTTTACCGGGATGGGTCCGTAATGGCCCAGATGGGGATTCCGGACATGCGGGGAGCTATTTCATATGCTCTTTCCTATCCCGAACGGCTTTTTATCGGGCAACCGGAACCGGATTTCTTCAATATCGCCCCGCTGACGTTTTTAAAGCCTGACCTGGATAAATTTCCTTGCCTGAAACTGGCCTTTGACGCCTGTGACGCCGGAAAAACATTTCCCGCTGTGATGAATGCAGCCAATGAGGTGGCTGTAACCGCATTTTTGGCCGCAGCGCTTCCTTTCGTGGGCATTCCGGCGATTATTGAAAAGACGTTGGCGGCCCATTCAGCGGTCGCCGGCCCCGCGCTGGCGGATATCGTGGATGCCGACCATTGGGCCAGGAGAAAAGCAGCTGAGCTGATCGGCGCTTGAATTTGGATTCTCATCCCTGGAAATCGCCGCGCAGCGTTGACAAAGAATCCAAGAAAGCATAATTGTACCTAAACGGTTACCTTTCACAAAAGAAGGCGGGCTATTGTAAACAATGAGTATTACAGTTATTATTTATATCGTTATCGCCCTGGGAGCACTTATTTTTTTTCATGAACTCGGCCATTTCCTGGTGGCCCGTCTCTTTGGCGTCGGGGTTGAAAAATTTTCTCTTGGGTTCGGCCCTCGAATTTTCGGTTGGAAATCAGGGATAACCGACTACCGCGTTTCAGCCATTCCCCTTGGTGGTTATGTAAAAATGATCGGTGAGGAGCCGGATGCGGAACTGGCCCCAGAGGACATCCCCTATTCGTTCACCCATAAACCTGTTTTCAAGCGAATCCTGATTGTGGCTGCAGGGCCGATTGCCAACCTGCTGCTGGCTGTGGCTATCTATTACACTTTTTTTCTGGTGGTCGGTGTCGACGACATCAAACCGATGGTCAAACAGGTTTTCCAGGACAGCCCTGCTTATGAAGCGGGTATCCGCAGTGGCGACACGATACGTAGCATCGACGGAAAGCCGACAGCTTCATGGTATGATATCGACCAGGCGGTTTCCGAGAGCGGGGGCCGGCCGCTTGTTTTTGTTTATGAACGGGACAATTCTGTTGCTTCGGTCAATTTGCAGCCTGTCCGGAAGGTCGGGCGCGACATTTTCGGGGATGAGCTGACCTATTTCGAAGCGGGGATGGACGGGCACGAAGAGCTGCTCCCACTGGTCGGTATACTTTCGGAAGGCTTTCCGGCGAAGGAGGCGGGCATGCAACCCGGTGACCGCATTGTTATGATTGACGGCCAGACGGTGGATAAATGGGCCACCATGCAGTCGCTCATCGCTTCGTCGAATGGCCGCCGTTTGAACATCACCGTGGAACGGGAAGGGGAGCGCATTTCGATTGCCGTTACACCCCGGACGGTAGCCGGGAAGGACGCCGGCGATTCCCGGGGAAATCAATATCTCATCGGCATTTCACCCATGTCGGTGGAGATACCGGAAAGTGACCGGGTGACCATCCGGTTTGGCCCGGTGGATGCCATGATAGAGAGCCTTGAGAGGACCTACCTGGTTGTCGAGCTCACCATGCGGGGTTTTGTTAAAATGATTCAAGGGTCCGTATCCCGGGACAACCTGGGCGGGCCGATCATGATTGCCCAGATGGCCGCCGATCAAGCCAAGCGGGGCATCGAATATCTCATTCAATTCGTGGCATTTATCAGCATCAACCTGGCCATACTCAATTTCATGCCGATTCCGGTACTGGATGGCGGGCACCTGCTCTTTTTTACCCTGGAAGCCATTCGTGGTAAACCGGTCAATATCCGTGTACGAGAGATTGCCCAGCAGGCCGGAATGGCCCTTCTGCTGTTGCTGATGATTTTTGTGTTTTACAACGATCTGACGCGCTAGCCCGAATATTTCGTGCAATCTTTTGCACATTTTTTATAAAAACGGGCACCATATCCTCATGTTAACCGTGTAACCACAGGATTGATAGATATGCCGCACAGACTTGAGATCACAATCAAGAAAAACCTGTTTGATCCGGAAGGTGAAGGTATCCGCAAAAAAGCGCGGGACTATTTCGGAATTGAGATCGCATCCGTCCGGACGATCCATGTCGTTACCTTTGATGCGGATCTGTCCCCGGAACAGTTGGAAAGAATCCGCACCGAAATATTCACGAACCCGGTTACCCAGGTTTCATCCTACCGCCCGCTGGGCGAGGCTTTTGACTGGGCCATCTGGGTAGGCTACCGCCCCGGTGTAAAAGACAACCCCGGTGCTACGGCAAAAGAGGCGGTCGAAGATGTTCTGCGGATACGCCTGGCGGACGAAGAGGCAATTTACACATCCAGAAGGTACTGCCTCATGGGCGGCGGGATCTCCCGTGAAGATGCCGATCGAATCGCCGGAGAGCTGCTGGCCAACGATATCATTCAGCAGTGGCGGATAATCCGTGCGGATGAATGGGATCCGGCAGTCGGGACCGGTTTGATTATTCCCAAGGTCCGGTTGGACCATACCCCCACGGTGACCCATTTACCCATTACCAGCGATGCGGTTCTCAAAGAAATCAGCGACAAACGCAACCTGGCCCTGAACCCCAACGACATACCGACCATTCGGGCCTATTTTCTGAAACCCGTGGTGCAGGAAGCCCGCGCAGCAGTGGGTCTTTCCGACCCCACCGATATGGAACTGGAATTTATTTCGCAGGCCCGTAGCGATCATTGCAACCACAATACATTTAACGGGCTCTTTCGGTATCGCGACGGCATGTCCGCCGCAGAAGAGATCGTCGACAATCTGTTTAAAACCTGTATCAAAGAACCGACCCTGGCATTGCAGGAGAAAAAAGACTGGGTTGTATCCGTTCTCTGGGACAATGCCGGTGCCGGGCGTTTTGACGATGAACACCTCTATGTGATTACCGGGGAAACCCACAACTCCCCTTCCAACATGGAAGCATACGGCGGGGCCATCACCGGGATCGTGGGCGTTTATCGGGATCCCATGGGAACCGGCAGGGGCGCCCGGCTGATTATGGGAAGCTATGGATACTGTGTCGGTCCGCGTGATTATCAGGGAGCATTGAAGCCCCATCTGCACCCCCGGCGGCTGCTGGACGGCGTTATCGAAGGCGTCCGTGACGGCGGCAACAAAAGCGGTATCCCCACAACGTTCGGACAGGTACATTTTGACACGGGATATCTCGGCAAGTGTCTGGTTTTCGTAACCGCCGTGGGGATGATGCCGGCGCTGGTGCAGGGGGAGCCCTCCCATGAGAAAACGATTTTGCCCGGAGATCTGGTTGTCATGTGCGGCGGGCGGGTCGGTAAGGACGGCATTCATGGCGTTACCGCTTCTTCGGAGACGTTTTCCGAGAATACGCCGGCCGGGCACGTGCAGATCGGAGACCCGTACACCCAGAAAAAAATGCACGATTTTCTGCTGGAAGTCCGGGATGCGGGACTCATCCGTTTTATTACGGACAACGGCGGCGGGGGGCTTTCCTCGTCTGTGGGCGAAAGTGCGTTGTTTTCCAACGGGTGTGAAATTCAATTGGAAAAAGTCCCGCTGAAATACGAGGGCCTGGACCAGTGGGAGATCTGGATATCGGAATCACAGGAACGGATGACCGTGGCAATCGATCCGGATCATGCCGAACGCTTTTTTGCCCTGTCCCGCAAACACGCCGTGGAAAGCACCGTAATCGGGCGGTATACCGACACCGGAAAACTCCACGTAACATGGGAAGGCCGGACCTGTGCGTACGTTGATCTCGACCTGTTGACCGGGGGGTTCCCGCAATGGGAGTTTGAAGCCCACTGGCTATCGCCGGAGGAAAGAGGGCTGGTTGAACCGGTGCTGACGGCACCGCAGGATTTAACCCCCATTCTGATTGACCTTCTGGCGAGTCCCAATCTCTGTTCCACCGAATGGATCACCCGGCAGTATGACCATGAGGTCCAGGGCACCAGCATTATCAAGCCGCTGGTCGGTGCCGGCCGCGATGTCGACAGTGATGCGGCGGTCATTCGTCCGGTGCTCACCTCGCAAAAAGGTCTGGCCTTTGCCCAGGCGCTGCACCCCGGCTATTCACGGATCGATGCTTACCACATGGTCGGCTGCACCATCGATGAAGCGGTGAGACGGCTGCTGGCGGTGGGGGCCGATCTTGCGCAGATCGGCGGTGTGGATAATTTCTGCTGGCCCAGCATCCAGTTTCATCCGCGGAACAATCCGGACGGCCGTTTTAAAGCAGCCCAGCTGGTGAGGGCCTGCAGGGCGCTGCGCGATTTTTGCATGGCCTACGAAATTCCCCTGCTCTCCGGTAAGGACAGCATGTACGTGGACGGGCACCTGCCCGGAAAATACGGGGAGAGCCACAAGGTTTCGGCACCGGAAACCCTTCAGTTTTCGGCGATATCCGTTATGGACGATATTCACAAGTGTGTCACCATGGACTGCAAAATAGCCGGTGATCTCGTATACATAATCGGCAAGACAAGAGACGAGTTGGGCGGTTCGGCTTACTATGCCCTGTTCGGCTACGTCGGCAGGAATGTACCGGCAGCCGACCCGGCGGCTTTTCTCGGGAATTACCGGGCGCTCGCCAGGGCTATCCAGGACGGCCTGGTGGCTTCGGCCCATGGGATTTACAGCGGCGGTCTCGGTGTGCACCTTGCCCTGACGGCCATGGGCGGGGAACTGGGCCTGGACGTGGACCTGGCGGGTCTGGACGCTCCTGTGGATATGCCGGAAGACGCCCTTTTGTTTTCGGAATCGGCCGGCCGTTTTATCGTAACGGTTGCCCCCCCAAACCGGGAAGCTTTTGAAACCGTTTTCAGCGGGCTGGATGCGGTTTGCATCGGGAGGGTTACCGAAACAAAGACCCTTGCCGTTAAGGGCCGCAGCGGCGGCCGGGTGGTCCGATCTTCGCTGGCGGACCTGAAGGATGCCTGGAAATCGACATTCGGTGACCTGTAGGCCGGCAGCGCTTCGGGAACAAACGGATCGTAA
>CAZKYZ010000112.1:0-10450 GCA_964557055.1 uncultured Desulfobacterales bacterium | reverse complement strand
TTAATGCGTTAACTGCGGCACAGCAGGGGTCAATACCCGCTACACCTAGTGATCACCGTTTACTGCGTGGACTACCAGGGTATCTAATCCTGTTTGCTACCCACGCCTTCGCGCCTCAGCGTCAGTATTGGTCCAGGAAGTCGCCTTCGCCACCGGTGTTCCTCCTGATATCTACGAATTTCACCTCTACACCAGGAATTCCACTTCCCTCTCCCATACTCAAGTCTTACAGTATCAAATGCACTTCCGGGGTTGAGCCCCGGGCTTTCACATCTGACTTACAAGACCGCCTACGCGCTCTTTACGCCCAATGATTCCGAATAACGCTTGCACCCCCCGTATTACCGCGGCTGCTGGCACGGAGTTAGCCGGTGCTTCCTTCAGTGGTACCGTCAGCGCCAAGGCATATTAAGCCAAAGCGGTTTCTTCCCACTTGACAGAGCTTTACGACCCGAAAGCCTTCTTCACTCACGCGGCGTTGCTGCGTCAGGGTTTCCCCCATTGCGCAAAATTCCTCACTGCTGCCTCCCGTAGGAGTCTGGACCGTGTGTCAGTTCCAGTGTGGCTGATCATCCTCTCAGACCAGCTAACCATCGTAGCCTTGGTAGGCCATTACCCTACCAACAAGCTAATGGTACGCGGGCTCATCCCCAAACAGTAGCTTACATGTAGAGGCTACCTTTGATCTCTATCGCCGAAGAAACAGAGATATTATCCGGTATTAGCATCGCTTTCGCAATGTTATCCCAAACTCGGGGGTAGATTACCCACGCGTTACTCACCCGTGCGCCACTTTACTCTCTCTAGCAAGCTAAAGATTTCTCGTGCGACTTGCATGTGTTAAGCACGCCGCCAGCGTTCATTCTGAGCCAGGATCAAACTCTCCAATTAAATTGATATACTTCACACTGACAAGTCAGTGTTTTATTCGAGACCCTGTTTGCGTTTTTTGTCACTATTTAGTTTTCAAAGATCAAACCGATCACCCGATGGTGACCCCGCACTATTGTGCGTTCTGGAAAGTGGTAATTGTAATCTACATCTTGTAAATTGTCAATCACTTTCTTTAAACTCTTTTTTAAAAATCGAACTTTCGATTTACTGGGATTTTTCGGTTCCAGCGAAAAGAACGAGAGCGTTTTTACTCATCCCCGCTCCGGAAGTCAAGCATTAAATCTCATTTTTGATGATTATTTTATGGAACCTTTTCTTACCGAATCGAAGAATGATTTCCATGTCCTTAATATCTTTATCGGATATCAAATAATCAAATGATTCGATGCGATTGTTGTTGAGGTACCCGCCACCCTGGTCAATCAATCTTCTTGCCTCCCCTTTGGAATTGGCCAGCCCGACATCAAAAAAGAGTTTAAATGCCGGTATACCGGCCTTCAGCTCTTTCAGGACGACAGCCGTCTGGGGAACGGAATCGACTGCGGTACCGTCTTCCTTTCTGGGGATTGTGGACGCCGGGAGGACGCTCTTCGGAACGGTTTTTATACCAAACATACTGACGGCGGATTGAAATGCCTTGTTCGCCTCCACTTCTCCGTGGGCCAGCAGCGTTGCTTCATAGGCCAATACAGCCTTAGCAGCATTCCGGTCGGCCCCTTCAAGTTTGGCCACCCTGCGGATCTCTTTAATGGGCAGAAACGTAAATAACGCCAGGAATCGTTCCACATCAGGGTCATCCGTGTTAATCCAGAACTGAAAATATTCGTATGCGCTGGTTCGTTTCGGATCAAGCCAGACGGCTCCCTTGGCGGTCTTCCCCATTTTGGCACCGGAACTGGTCGTAATCAGTGGGAAAGTGACCCCGAACGCAGTTTTATGGTGAACTCTTCGAATCAGTTCTGTACCGGCAACGATATTGCCCCACTGGTCGCTGCCCCCCATCTGCAACCGGCATTCGTAATGATCGAACAGTTCGAGGAAATCGTATGCCTGCAGAAGCATATAGTTGAATTCAATAAAGCTGAGCCCTTCCTCCGAATCAATTCGGATTTTATAGCTTTCCGCCCGTATCATCCGGTTTACCGAAAAATGTCGGCCGATATCCCTTAAAAAAGGGATATATCCTAGCTTCGTAAGCCACTCTTCGTTGTTCAACAACAACGCCTTGCCTTTGCCGAAGTCAAGAAAACGCCCCAACTGTTTTTTAATGCCCCGTACATTCTGAACAATATCCTCATGAGTCAGCAGTTTTCGCATTTCCGTCTTACCGCTTGGGTCCCCCACCAGTCCGGTGCCACCACCTACCAGCGCAATGGGTCGATGCCCCTCTCTTTGCATGTGTGCAAGCGACATGATCGGAACGAGACTCCCGATATGGAGACTGGAGGCTGTGGGATCGAACCCGATATAGCAGGTGGCCGGACCTTTATCCAGATACGCATAAAGCTCGTCCTCATGAGTGGTCTGTTCAATAAAGCCCCTTTCCCGTAATACCTCTATAATGCCCATTTATCGTTCCTTGTTACTGCGATTAATCACTGAAGATTCACCTATGGCGGTTATTTATTGGCGTACTCCACGGCACGTGTTTCCCGAATAACCATCACTTTTATCTGTCCAGGAAATGTCAGTGACTCTTCAATCTTTTTGGCAATATCCCTACTGATCAAAGTAGCTTCTTCATCGGATATTATAGCGCTTTCCACCAGCACCCGCAGTTCCCTGCCGGCCTGGATCGCATAAGTATTGGAAACACCTTTGAATGAATTGGCAATCGCCTCCAGGTCTTCCAGCCGCTTGATATAGTTCTCCAGCAACTCCTTGCGCGCACCGGGTCGCGCCCCGGAAAGCCCATCTGCCGCCTGAACCAGGTGGGCATATACACTGTTCGGCTGGACATCTTCATGGTGAGCCGCTATTCCGTGAACGATTTTGGAAGATTCGCCGAGTTTCTTGGCCAATTGTGAGCCAATCACGGCGTGGGGACCATCCACCTCATGGTCAATGGCTTTCCCGATATCGTGCAGGAGTCCCATCCTTTTGGCCAGCTTCTGGTCCAAGCCCAGTTCCGCTGCCATGATTCCGCACAAAAAACCCACTTCAATTGAGTGCTGCAGGACATTCTGAGCGTAGCTTGTCCGGTATTTTAACTGGCCGAGATAACGTACCAGTTTGACGTTAATTCCATGGATTCCCAGGTCAAAAGCCGCCTGTTCACCAGCTTCCTTGATGGTGTTGTCGACCTCCTGGGTAACCCGTTTAACGACTTCTTCAATACGGGCTGGATGGATACGCCCATCAGAGATCAATTGCATGAGTGACTGCCGCGCAACTTCTCGCCGCACCGGATTAAACCCGGAAAGGATAACCGCCTCCGGAGTATCGTCAATAATTAAATCGATTCCGGTGGCGGCCTCCAGAGCACGAATATTCCGTCCTTCCCGACCGATGATGCGGCCCTTCATTTCATCACTCGGCAACTGCACTACGGAAACTGTACGTTCGGCCACATAATCTCCGGCGTATCGTTGAATGGCCGTGGACAAGATTGCTTTTGCTTTTTTATCGGCCTCTTCTTTGGTCTCATTTTCAATCCGCTTGATCAATTTGGCCCCTTCGTAGCGGGCATCGTTTTCCATGGCGCGTATAAGCAGGTTTTTAGCCTGATCAGCCGTAAATCCGGATATTTTTTCAAGCTGCTGTTTCTGCTCCTCCAACAACCTGTTATAATTCTCTTCCTTTTGTATGTTTTCCTCTACTTTGGTCTGCAGAGATTTTTCCTTCTTGCTGATTTCCCGATCCCGCTGGTCGAATTGTTCCATCTTACGATCGACGTTTTCCTCTTTCTGCAGGAGTCGCTGTTCCCTTCTCGTGACTCCCTCCCTGGTTTCTTTGGTCTCCCTCTCGAATTCACTTTTCATTTTAAAAAGAAGGTCCTTGACTTCCAATTCAGCCTCTCTAACCAGGTTTTCAGCTTTGCGATTGGAATCCGAAACAATTCTCTGGGCCTCGGTCTCGGCCATTTTAATTCTTTTAGCAATCACTCTACCTTTAACCCAGAATGCGATCACAAAACCGATTCCAAAAGATACAAGTGCCGCTATTATCATGTAATCATACATTATATTTCTCCCACGATAAGGGGTGTGCCGTTCTTGGTTGCCTCCCGATTTTCGCCAGGACAAGTTACCTTGTAAAAAATTGCAAGAAAAAATGTGGTGTAATAAATTTAAAGAGATTCGGTTGGGAAGGAAGAGGGCGGTAAAACAGACCAGGTTGACTGGCAACTCATGTTACTGTCGCAAACATCCAATTTCATGAAGGAAAAAAAGATAACCCCCGCCGGATGCCGTGTTGGGAAGCCTTTGAACCTTTTAAGTCAAAGTGGGTGCCGTGTAGTTTCTTTAGGCTTTTCTGTACAGGCAGAACTTGCTCACCAAAACTAGTGATGGCTCCCATGTTATGAGTGTTGGGACAAAGAACATATTCCAATCACGAACATGGCAGGGGTTAGTCTTTAAAACAGGCATCTATAACCCTGCTGGTCAAAAAAACATCTTCAGAAATCGATACCGATTGTGGACCTAAAAATCACCTGTCGGGTTGAACAGAATTCGGTTTTCGCTTGTACCCCTCAAATTCCGGAATGGTTTTGTCAATCAGTTTTACAAGATCCGTCGATTTTTCCGAAATTGTGGTCTTTAGCATCGCGTGGAGCTCTTTCAGTTCATAATTTTCATTGGCAATATTTAAAGCCGCCAATATCAAAATATTCTGCTCCGTAATTTTTGTTGACTTTCCAGCAACTTGCCTGGAAACCCTGGCCACTTCCTTTTCCAGTAGCTTGCTCACTTTTCTTGCTTTATCGATCTGATTTTCCACCCGAAATGTATACGGTTTGCCGAAAAGCATGATGGTAATCAATTCAGGGTCCAGCAAATAAATCTGCAACCTCCACTCATCAATATCGATATTTCTATCAGAGCTCTGAAATATTCTCGAGTTTGACCAAAAGACTATCTACCTTTGACCGGATAAGATCTCTTTCTTCCTTACGTTGATTTTCCGCCTCCACCTTACCCTGAAGCTCCTCCTCTAACTTCTTGATTTTGTTTGTAAGCTCATATTTTTCCGTTTCTAGAGCCTTACAGATTTCGATCAATCGTTCGATTTTACGTTCTATCAAGTCAAACTGATCAAATGTCGAATCTGTTTCCAATGTCTCACCTCGTATAGATGTAGGATTTACTATAATCTTTCAGGAAGCGGAAAGTCAAGATATTTTACCTGCCCTGTTTTTCACAATTGTTTCAGCATGTTGCAATTCTCTTAACGAATTTATACCGATGACTTCTTCTATATCCTTACTGCTGATACCACCAATCTTTTTGTGATCTTTATTTCCTAAAGCGATAATGTCCGTTAAATAGTATTCCCCTTGAGCGTTTTCCCGGTCGATATACCCGAGAAGGCTTTTGAGTACGGATGTTCTGACGCAGTAAATCCCGGCATTGACTGTTCGGATCTTTTTTTGTTCAGAACTGGCGTCGGATTCTTCTACAATTCTGGTTACTGCATTGTTTTTATTGAAAATAATGCGCCCATAACCGATCGGGTCATCCATTTCAACGGTCAGTAAAGTGATATCCTGATGGTTTTCGCGATGATCCTGAAGTATTTTCAGCAGGGTTTCCGATTTCAGAAGCGGAACATCGCCACAAAGTATAATGACGTCATTGACCGTGGGCTCCAGTTCCGGCAACGCGCACATGACAGCGTGACCGGTTCCAAGCTGCTCTGTCTGGCAGGCATAGCGGATGTTATATCGTTGGGAAACAACGCTGCGTACCTCTTCCGCCTGGTAGCCGATAACGGCGATGATATTTCTCAAAGAGGCTTTCAAGCAAGTTTCCACCACCTGATTGATCATTGGAACGCCACAGATTTCATGGAGGACTTTGGCTTTTTGTGACTTCATGCGGGTCCCCAGTCCGGCAGCCAGGATAATCACCGCTGTGTCGGTATCGGTATGGGACATAAGATCTCCATTTCACGAAAAAGGGGTAAGTCCTGAATGACTTACCCCTTTCTGTTAAAAACTGTAAGCGGTGTGTTCCGCTTTTCGGTTTGTTATCCCGGTAATTATCAGCCTCTGGAAAGGCTCAACCTGACGATCGCTCGTTTCAACGCGGCTTTGGCCCGGATAAAATCAACTTTTTCCTTCTGGTTTTCATCCGCAAGCCTTTTTTCGGCCCTTTCAAAGGCAGCCTGGGCACGATCGGCATCGATTTCACTGCCGCGCTCGGCCGATTCTGCCAGGATGGTAACCTTGTCGGGCAACGCTTCGGCGAATCCACCGGAGACAAACACTGCACGTTCCTTACCGCTGGCATCCGTGTAGCGAACGATTCCGGTATTAAGTGTCGTCATAAAAGGGGTGTGCCCGCTCAGTACACCGAATTCCCCAAGGGTTCCCGGTGCCATTACGATCTGGACTTCCTCTTTGACAACGACTTTTTCGGGTGTGACGACTTCCAATTGAATATTTTCAGCCATTTTTTATCCTCTAATTAAGCTTCCGCCATTTCTTTTGCAGCCGCAATGGCTTCTTCGATACCGCCCCTCATGTAAAAGGCCTGTTCCGGAAGGTCATCGTGCAGACCCTCACAGATCTCTCTAAAAGCGCGAACCGTATCTTCTACTTTAACAAATTTACCCGGCACACCGGTAAATGTTTCGGCAACATGGAACGGCTGGGAAAGGAACCGCTGGATTTTGCGGGCACGCTGAACCGTCAGTTTGTCTTCTTCGGAAAGCTCTTCGATCCCGAGAATGGCAATAATATCCTGCAGTTCTTTGTATTTCTGCAGCATCACCTGCACCCTGCGCGCCGTATGGTAATGTTCCTCACCGATGACGGCAGGATCCAGAATTCTTGAACTGGAATCCAGGGGATCCACGGCCGGGTATATGCCGAGCTCTGAAATCTGCCGCGAGAGCACCACGGTACCGTCAAGGTGGGCAAAGGTTGTGGCCGGAGCAGGGTCGGTCAAGTCGTCGGCCGGCACGTAAACACACTGTACCGCTGTAATGGAACCTTTATCCGTCGAGGTGATCCGTTCCTGAAGTCCACCGAGATCGACCGCCAGGGTCGGCTGGTAACCAACAGCCGAGGGCATACGTCCCAACAAGGCGGACACCTCGGAACCGGCCTGGGTAAACCGGAAGATATTGTCGATAAAAATCAGCACGTCCTGGCCTTCTATATCGCGAAAATATTCGGCACAGGTCAATGCGGAAAGGGCGACCCGGGCACGCGCTCCGGGAGGCTCCGTCATCTGGCCGTAAATCAGAGCCGCCTTGGGCAGTACGCCGGAATCCTTCATTTCGTGGTACAGGTCGTTGCCTTCACGGGTTCTTTCGCCAACGCCGGCAAAAACGGAGATGCCACCGTGCTGCATGGCGATGTTATTTACCATTTCCATCATGATAACTGTTTTTCCCACACCGGCACCGCCGAACATACCCATTTTACCGCCACGGGGGAAGGGTACCAGCAGGTCGATAACCTTTACGCCAGTTTCCAGAACCTTTACCTCCACGTCCTGTTCGACGAAGGAGGGGGCCAGGCGATGGATCGGCATCATTTTTTCCTGGCTTACCGGACCAAGCCCGTCAACGGGGCGGCCCACAACGTTCAATACGCGACCGAGGCTGGCTTTGCCAACCGGCATCATAATCGGAGACCCGGTATCCTTTACGGGCATTCCCCGGACCAGGCCGTCGGTAACATCCATGGCAATCGTTCTGACCACATTGTCCCCAAGGTGCTGGGCGACTTCCACCACAAGGTTGCCTTCTTCATCGTTGATGGCGGGGTTGCTGATCAGAAGAGCGGTAAGGATATTCGGCAGTTGCCCCTGTTCGAACGCCACGTCGACAACGGGCCCCATAACTTGTGTTATTTTACCAATGTTCTCTCCCATCTATATTCCTCCTGTACGCTATTTAATGCGAAAATTATTTGGTTAGCCTTTAAGGGCCTCGGCTCCGCCGACGATATCCATCAGGTCCGCCGTAATGGCAGACTGCCGCGCTTTGTTGTAGGTCAGGGTCAACGCATCTATTATGTCATTGCATGCCTTGGTGGCATTATCCATGGCCGCCATACGGGCAGCATGCTCACTGGTTGATGTTTCCAGCAATGCACTGAAAAGCTGTACGTATATGTTCCGGGGAAGCAGATCTCCCAGCAGTTCATCGGCGGATGGCTCACAGATATGCTCCGCCTGGTAAACCCCTTCTTCACCTGACGCTTCCTCCTGAACCTCTATGGCCGGAATGGGCAGCAGCTGCTTCAGTACCGGCGGCTGTCGGGCCATGCTCAAAAATTCAGCAAACACGATGTATACTTCGTCGTATTCCCCGGCAAGAAAGGATTCCACCAATTTACGCCCGGAGGTAACCGCCACATTGAAACCGAACTTGGAACCGACCACGCCGAGATGTTTCTCAACCATCTCGAGCTTTTCATATTTCAACCAGGCAGCTGCCTTTTTGCCGAAAGCGGTAAAGGAAAACGAAACACCGTCGCCGCTTTTTCCTTTAACGAATTTTGCAGCCTTCTCGATGAGATTAAGGTTAAACCCACCACACAGCCCCCTGTCCGACGTGCAGATAACGACATGGATCTTTTTCACTTCCTCCCGTGGAACCAGCAGAGGGCTTGCATCCTCCCCGGCCTTTTGGGCCAGACTTCCAAGGACTTCTGCAAATTTGCTGGCATACGGGCGAAATGCATTCATATTCTGCTGGGCACCGCGTAACCGGGACGTGGCCACCATGTTCATGGCCTTGGTAATCTGCTTGGTCTTTTTAACTCCGACGATCTTCAGTTGGACGTCTTTTAATGA
Organism: uncultured Desulfobacterales bacterium; assembly: GCA_964557055.1. GTDB lineage: Bacteria > Desulfobacterota > Desulfobacteria > Desulfobacterales > CAZKYZ01 > CAZKYZ01. The sequence continues at coordinate 1,583 of CAZKYZ010000112.1, read as the reverse complement.
TGGCATACAGCTATGTCCTTATACTCTGTTATCCTGTTTGGTTTCCATCCGGTTCACGCGGATGCGATTTCCAAAACAGGGCAATCTATTTAATGGTGTCTTTAAATTCCTCACCATAAGCAGTCAGGGCCTCATCCATAATTTTCTTGAGATCATCCGTTATCTCCTGCTTGGCCACCAGTTCGGTGAACACCTGCGGGAAGCGATCTTCAATAAACGGATACAGGCCGGCTTCGTACTTGGCCACAACATCAACGGGGAAAGCATCCAGGAAACCTTTGGTGCCGGCGTAAAGGATGGTCACCTGTTTTTCCATGGGAAGCGGCTGGTACTGAGGTTGTTTCAGTATTTCCACAAGCCGCTGCCCTCTGGTGAGCTGCCTCTGAGTAGCGGCGTCCAGATCGCTGCCGAAAGCGGCAAAGGCTTCCAGTTCACGGAACTGGGCCATGTCGAGCCGCAAGGTGCCGGCCACCTGTTTCATGGCTTTCACCTGGGCGGCGCCACCGACACGGGAAACCGAAAGGCCCACGTTAATGGCCGGCCGAATACCCGCAAAGAAGAGTCTCGGCTCCAGGTAGATCTGGCCGTCGGTAATGGAAATAACATTGGTGGGAATGTAGGCCGACACGTCACCGGCCTGGGTTTCAATAATCGGAAGGGCCGTCAGGGACCCGGCACCCAACTCGTCGTTCATCTTGGCGGAACGTTCCAGCAGCCGTGAATGGTTGTAGAAAATGTCTCCGGGATAGGCTTCACGTCCGGGAGGTCGGCGCAGCAGCAGGGAAACCTGGCGATAAGCGGCGGCCTGTTTGGAAAGGTCGTCGTAAATAATCAAGGCGTGTTGTCCCTTGTCGCGGAAGTATTCGCCCATGGCGCATCCGGCAAAAGGAGCGATGTACTGCAGGGTTGCGGGATCGGAAGCGGCGGCACAGACAACGGTGGTATATTCCATGGCGCCGTGTTTTTCCAACACGTCCACCACCCGGGCCACGGTGGATTTTTTCTGGCCGGAAGCAACGTAGATGCAGAAGATATCGGAGTTTTTCTGGGCAATAATGGCATCTACGGCACATGCGGTTTTGCCGATCTGGCGGTCGCCGATGATGAGCTCGCGCTGTCCGCGCCCAACCGGGGTCATACCGTCAACTGCTTTGAGGCCGGTGTAGCAGGGTTCGTGAACACTTTTCCGGGCGATAACACCGGGAGCGACCATTTCAACACGGCGGGTTTCGGCACCTTCGATGGGGCCTTTACCGTCAATAGGCAGGCCGACGCCGTCCACAACTCTTCCGAGCACGGCTTCACCAACGGGGACTTGGGCAATACGACCGGTCCGTTTGACCATGTCGCCCTCTTTGATGCTGGTGTCCTCACCCATAATGGCGATACCCACGTTGTCCTCTTCCAGGTTCAAAACAAGCCCCAGAATACCGCCCCCGAATTCCACCAGTTCAAGGGCCATGGCTTTTTCGAGCCCGTAAACCCTGGCGATACCATCACCAACCGACAAGACGACTCCGGTTTCGCTCAATTCCACTTTCTTGTCGTAATCCGTAATCTGCTCTTTGATAATTTGACTTATT
>CAZKYZ010000111.1:0-10464 GCA_964557055.1 uncultured Desulfobacterales bacterium | reverse complement strand
AGTGAGTGTCATACCCGCGAAAACAGCCGTCTGTCCGAATTAAAAGACTTTTACCTGCCCGGGCGGGGATTTTTACAGGGGTTCAATTCGGTCGGCTGGATACTGGTGATCGGTTCATTGGCCGGTGTTTTTCTGCACGGGTTGGGCCGGTTGTTCACCAACGGAAAAACCGGGAAAAAATAGCCTCCCCATGAGCGCCGGGTGATGGGCAGCCCCCTCGGAGGCAACCTTGCTCGCCCGGTGCTCCCTCCCCTTCCTGCCGGCATTTCCCGGTGTTCCGGCCTGCGGTTTGCGTCCAAAAATAAATAGCAAAACGATAGAGTGAACGGTAAACAGTGAGTAGTAAGAACATGGAACAGAGGGGATCCGAAAATAGAAGGGTCCATGGATTCAGGGGGTCAAGGGTTCGGGTGAAAAGCGCAAACCATACAAGCATAAGGACATGAAGAAAAGAAAAACTGTTTTTCCGCTGAGGCGCTGGGACGCAGAGAGGGCCCATAAAATCCGAAGCAGGAAACAAATCCAAAATTTCAAAGACCCAATGATCGAAACCCAGCCGTGATGATTACTTTTACAACACACCAGGCCCGGATCAGGATCCCGCTGAAAACACGGCGATCTTTCCAACGGCATTCTCCACCTGCTCGACGATTTCTCCGGCCCGCATAATCGAGACCATTTTTTCGATATCCAGATAGAGCTCCCGGTCTGATGTCATAAAGGGGATGTCCGCGCGTATGATCTCATAGGCAACCCTTGTTCCCCGGCCGGCACGGTAGGGTCGTTCCCGTATCAACAGGTCATAGGCCTGGGCGGCGCACAGCAGTTCGATGGCGACAACATGTTCCACATTGTCGAGTATCTCCCGGGTTTGCCGGATGGCGATCGTTCCCATGCTGACATGGTCTTCCTTGTTGGCGGAAGTGGGAATGGAATCGACGCTGGCCGGGTGGGCCAACACCTTGTTTTCCGACACGAGCGCTGCGGCCGTATACTGTGCGATCATGTACCCGGAATTGAGGCCGCTGTTTTGCACCAGAAAAGCAGGCAGCCCGCTGTGCTCCGGGTTGACGAGCCGCTCGATCCTCCGTTCGGAGACACTGCCCAGTTCAGCCAGCCCGATGGAGAGATAGTCAGCCGCCATGGCCACCGGCTGCCCATGAAAATTGCCCCCCAGGCGAACTTCTTCGGTATCCGCAAAAATCAGCGGGTTCGTGGTGGTGGCATTGATCTCGATATCGATCACCCTCCTTGCATGGGCCACGGCGTCTTTGCTGGCGCCGTGAATCTGGGGAGCACATCGCAGGGTGTAGGCATCCTGGACACGGGCACACCCTTGGTGTGACAGGATGATTTCACTGTCCGCCGTCAATCGCAGCATATTGTCAGCTGTAGCGATCTGGCCGGGATGGGGACGCACCTGGTGAATCCTGGGGTCGAATTCGGAACTGCTCCCCATGAGCACTTCCAGGCTCATGGCGCAGGCGATATCCGCCAGTTTGGAAAGCCGGATGGCATCGGCGACCACCAGGACGCCGATGGCGGTCATTACCTGGGTCCCGTTGATCAATGCCAGACCTTCGCCGGCTTCCAGGCAAAGGGGCGCCAGCCCGATTTTTTTCAGGGCTTCACTCCCAACTATGCGTTCACCTTTGTAAAAGGCCTCTCCTCTGCCGATCAACACAAGGCCCAGGTGAGCCGTAGGAGCAAGGTCTCCACTGGCACCCACCGACCCTTTTCCCGGCACCACCGGAGACAAACCCCCGTTCAGAAACGCAATCAAATAACGGATGGTGGCCATGCGACAACCAGAGTATCCCATGCAAAGATCATGAATACGAAGCGCCATGATCGCCCGTACAACGTCTTCAGGGAGCGGCTTTCCAACACCCGAGGCATGGCTCCTCAATACATTTTCCTGGAGTTTTTTTGTCTCATCTGCAGAAATGGTAACATTACACATGGCACCGAAGCCAGTGGTGATCCCATAAATTACCTTTTTTTCACGAATCCACCGCTCTATCAGCTGGCTGGTCCGGGCAACCCGGTCTTCGCCCTTTTTGGAAATGGCAACCGGAATTGATCCCCTGGCGACCGCCACCAGTTCTTCGATGGCGATTTTGTCCTTGTCTAATTGAAGCGCTTCCATGGTCTTCTTTCCTTTTCAAGGGCAGCTTACCCCGTTTTGGTTTCCTTGGCGCCGCCGGGGGCGGACTTTCTTACGGGGAGTCGTTTTCGCCCGGCATACCCGGTATGTTTGGAAAGACGTGAAAGGTGCCCGGAATCAAAGTGCTGCAACGACATATTTTTCCAGTTCATCCAGCACCCCATCGACCTTTGCCAACAGATAGCCAACCGTTTTGCGGTTTTCTCTTACGTATTCCGTATCCTCAATACTGTTCAGATTAATGGTCACATTGTAGCCGGCCACATGGGCACAGGTACGGCAAAGATGAACAGCTGCCCCGGCATCGGATATGCAGGCGGGGTTTCCATGCTTCACAACGCTCACCAGCAATCCCGAGAGCTCATGAGCCGATCTGAGCGTTTCCATCGGGATGTCGGCTGCCTCCCGAAAGGCTTTCTGGATCGCTGCCGCTCTTCCGGTTTTGTGTACTTTTGTACCCTTTGGCAACCGATAGGCTGCCATCACCTGACCATAGGCATCGGCATCGGCGTCCAGTAAATACAGAAAACGATCTGTCAGGCTCTCACTTGTCTGGATGACAGCCTCCATCTGCGGCGCAACCGATACATACTTTTGTTTCCCGGCCGTAAATCGGGCAACCATCGCACAAAGACCTGTGGCCATGGCTCCGGCTCCGGCAGCGGCGCTGCCCCCCCCGGGGGTCGCTGAACCGCTTCCCAGTTCTGCTACGTACTGACGGACCGTATGATCGACAAGCTTCATTTGAACTCCCTTTTCGGGTTTGGGTATATTCTGTGCGGCTATCGGTTTAACAAACCCGTTCACCCCGTTTGTAAACAGTCGTTACCGGAGACACCCCGGCGTGATAGGCCAGGATTGCCGGCGAATCGCCGTCCAGCAGCAGAAAGTCCGCCTGTTTCCCGGGTTCCAGGCTGCCAACGGTTTCAGCCATGCCCAGCGCGTAGGCGGCGTTCAGTGTTGCCGCCGTGAGTGCTTCGCCGGGGGTCAGGTTCATGTTCATCACGGCAAGGCCGATGACAAAGGGCATAGACTCCGTGTAACTCGAACCCGGATTGCAATCGGTTGCCAGTGCAACCGGCAGCCCCGCTTCAATCATATAACGGGCACGGGCATACGGTTTTTGAAGGCTGTAGGCCGTCGCCGGCAGCAAGTTTGCGATCACACCGCCGGCTGCCATTTTTTTGATGCTCTCATCGCCGACGGCCAGCAGGTGATCCGCCGATATGGCCTTCAAATCAGCCGCCAGTCCGCCGCCGCCCAGGTCATGGACTTCATCGGCGTGCAGCTTTATCCCCAAGCCATGGTTCCGTGCGGCCTCCAATATTCGCCGGGCCTGGCTCCTGGTAAAAACGCCCTTTTCGCAAAAAACATCACAGAATCGAGCGATTCCCTGTTCGCGCACCGCCGGCAGCATCTCTTCGATCAAGAGTTCCACATAGGCATCCGGATTCCGTCCATAGGACGGGGGAACCGCGTGCGCGCCCATAAAGGTGGGAATTACATCCAGCGGCGTCTGGCGCCCGATGCGGTCAATTACCCGCAGCATCTTGAGTTCCGTGGCAATGTCCAGCCCGTATCCGCTTTTGATTTCCAGCGTTGTTGTTCCATGCTGCAGAGCTGCCGTAACGTGCTCCCGGGTAGTTCGAAAAAGCGCCTCTTCATCGGACTGCCGAACCGCCTCTACGGAGGACAGGATGCCGCCGCCCCGTTTCAAGATTTCCAGGTAAGAAGTCCCCGCGATTCGAAGGCTGAATTCCGCCTCCCGCCGACGGGCAAAACACATATGCGTATGTGGGTCAACGAACCCCGGAATCAGGCAGCGCCCCTCACAATCGATTTCCTCCCCGGAAAAACCGGGAGGCAGCCCCTTTACAACGGTTTTCTCTTCTCCAATCTGGCGCACCATCCCGTTTTCGACCACCATTGCTCCCTGTTCAACGGCAAAGATCCGCCCCTGGCGGTTGCCGCCGGAAGGCGCGCCCCCGTCAACCGGCGTATGGATTCGTGCATTCCGAAACAGCCGCATCGTCATTTATCACCGCCCATCATTTCCAACAGCTGCATTTCAATCATCTGTTCCGTGTTGAAATCAGCCAGCTGCAGATAGTAGGCCAAACTGGAAACCAGCGCGGCCGCCGGCACCATTCCATAAATTTCCGTTTCCAAGACCGCCACGCCGTAGCGCCCTGCCTCCATGCGGACCGTTTCCAGGACCCGGTACAGCGGATTTTTGGCATGATCCACAATATTCAGGCTGACCTGCACCATACCGCGCTCTTCCAGTTTCAGGCCGATCCCTTTTACATGGCAAAACCCTCCGGAGGATGCCCGCACCGCAGCGGCAATTTTCTTGGCAACGGTCACATCGGTTGTATCCAGGTTGATATTAAAAGCGACTAGAAATTTCCGGGCGCCGATCACCGTTGCGCCGGCGGTTGGGTGAAGTCCGGGGCCGCCCAGATCCGGCTGGCGTTCCGGACGGTTTGCCTCTTTTTTAAGAAGCTCATATTCTCCCCTGCGGATAGCTTCCAGACTTTTTCTTTCCGGCCGCCTGGCGGCCTCTTCATAGAAGTATACCGGCACCCCTGTTTCGCGGTAATAGCGTTCACCGAAGCGATGCGCCAAATCCACGCAGGCCTGCATGCCCATATCGCGGACGGGTGTAAATGGAATAACATCCACAGCACCGATGCGCGGATGCGCACCCTGGTGGGATTCCATGTCTATCTTTGATATCGCGATGCCGGCCGCTTTAAGCAGAGCCTCCTGGACTGCTTCCGGATCGCCGGCCAGGCTCACCACCAGGCGGTTATGATCATCGTCCGCTCGATGGTCAAGCAGGCAACAGCCGGGCATCGATCGAAAAACCGTTACAATGGCATCAATCACTTCCGGTTTCCGCCCTTCACTGAAATTGGGAACGCATTCAACAATCGGTGCGGCCATAAAATCATCTCCCTTGTTAGGTTTCGCGTCCGACAGTGTTCAAAACCGGACTGCCGTTACAAAAAACACCCGTTTCAGATATGATCGGCGCTTTCCCCGAACACCTTGCGGACTTCCCTCGTTACCGCCATTTCATCCGCAATAAAGGGAATCGTAATCTGGTCACCAACCGAATTTTCTCGATTATATTGCGCGGCAACGGACATGGCGTTGGGATTGCGGGCCCAGTTTCGGCGCGCCACCCCGCCCATGACGTCCCAGGACATAGCCGAACGGATAATTTCATCCACCTGTGGACTTCCATCCAGCACCAGCCCAAAACCACCGTTGATGGCTTTCCCGATGCCGGTACCGCCCCCATTGTGCAAGGCAACCAGAGACATCCCCCGGGCGGCATTGCCGGCGAAACCGTGGGCAGCCATATCCGCGGTAACGTTGCTGCCGTCGTGTATATTGGCGGTCTCCCGGAAAGGTGAATCCGTTCCACCCGGATCGTGGTGGTCCCGCCCCAACAAAATCGGTCCCACCGCACCGTCCTTTACCATTTTGTTAAATTTCAACGCGATCCGCTGCCTGCCCTCGGCATCCTGATACAGTATACGTGCCTGGCTGCCCACCACCAGCCGGTTCTTTTGCGCGTCCCGAATCCAGTTGTAGTTGTCACGGTCTTCCGGCCTGCGTTTCGGATCGATGCAGCTCATGGCCGCCTTGTCTGTCTTGAGCAGATCTTCCGGCTGGCCGCTCAGGCAAACCCATCGGAAGGGACCATACCCAAGGTCGAAAATGGGCCCCATGATATCTTCAAAGTAGGATGGAAAAACAAAACCGTCCCTGGCATCCCGCCCATTTTTAGCGACCTCGATGACACCGGCGTCAAAAACGGCTTTTAAGAAGGCATTGCCGTAATCGAAAAAATAGGTCCCCCGGCCGGCAAGAATCTGAACTTGTTCAAAGTGACGTCTGAGACTCCGGTCGACCAGTTGGCGGAACCGCCCGCGGTCTTCCGTCAACAGCCGGGTTCGTTCTTCGAAACCGATTCCCTGGGGACAATATCCGCCCTCATAGGCTGCATGGCAAGACGTCTGGTCCGAAAGCAGGTCGATATGAATATTTTTTTCAACGGCGTACGTCAGCAAATCAACGATATTTCCGCTGTAGGCAATGGACAACGGCGCTTTTTCTTGCAATGCCCTGCCCGCCGCCTGAAAAACACCTTCCCGGCTGCCGGAAACCATTTTCACCCAGCCCTGCTTGCGGCGGGTTTCAATTCGGGACGGGTCGACTTCCGCCACAATCGACACGGCCCCGGCGATCTCTGCCGCTTTGGGTTGCGCCCCGCTCATCCCTCCCAGACCGGATGATACAAACAGCAGCCCGGCCAGGTTGCCCTTGGCCCTCACCCCGCATTCCCGGCGTCCGGCATTCAAGAGGGTTGTGTAGGTGCCGTGAACGATTCCCTGGGGGCCGATATACATCCACCCTCCGGCAGTCATCTGCCCATAGGAAGACACTCCCATCTGAGCCGCGATTTCCCAGTCTTCCGGGTTATCATACAGCCCCACCATCAGACCATTGGTAATGATTACCCGGGGTGCCTCCGGTCTGGAACGAAACAAGCCAAGAGGGTGTCCGGAGTGAACCACCAGGGTCTGTTCCACCGTCAATTCCTGCAGATATCGTTTGATCATCCGATACTGCATCCAGTTTTGACAGACACTGCCCGATTCCCCATAGGTTACCAGCTCATAGGGATAAAGGGCCACTTCGAAATCCAGGTTGTTGCTGATCATCAGTTGAAACGCTTTTCCGGCAAGACAGTTTCCCTGGTATCGCTCCACGGGTTTGGCGGTAATATTCCCAGCAGGTCTGAACCGGTATCCATAGATACGCCCTCTGGACTTCAACTCACGCAGAAACTCAGGCAAAAGAATATTGTGGTGCTCCGGTGGTATGTATCGCAGTGCATTTTTCAGGGCGACACGGGTCTGCGCCGCCGACAATCGGAAACCCCGATCCGGGGCTCGGCGAATACCTTCCACAAAAGCAGGTTGCTCCGGAAGACCGGCATCCGGTTTAATACGCATGGCGTCGGCGATATCGTTACTGGTCATCATGGCTGTCCCCACATTTTTTATTTCCGAGAACCATTCCGGCGGCACCGGGGCACCCCCTTCTCGGCAGGTTCAACACAAACTTGTATATACATTTACTTTCTGGTTAAATAATGCGCCTTTCATTGTCAAGAAAAATAGTTAATAACTTTCTAACAGTAATTATATTTTATATTGCTTTTACAATTTGTTATAATATATATTTAATAATCTTCGCTTGCGTTTCGTTTATAAAATCATGACGGATTTCAAATAAAAAGCGAACTGAAACAAAGTTGTATATACATCTATCCCCAAACCACTATGAGAAGATCAAAACCAGGCACAAAGGTGCGACAGATCAGGGATCACCTTTTTCAGGGCATCCGCAACCGCCAGTTTACGATCTCGTTGCCCTCTGAAAACCGGTTGGCCCAAAAATTCAGTGTGAGCCGCATGACCGCCCGAAAGGCGCTGAATGAACTGGAAAGGGAAGGTTATGTGGATCGTGTTCAGGGAAAGGGAACCTATATCAGAGAGCAGGGGTTCTCCCAGGGATACTTCAAGGTGCAACCTTCCTGGAAGCAGGCTCAGGACCTCAATGTTGTCTTGAAAACAAATGTGCTGGAATTGCGCGCCATTTCAAAACCGCCTGAAAAGATAGCAGCCCAAATGAACTATCACCAGCAGACAATCCTGGCACGGCGCCTCCACTTTTTCGACAACCTGCCGGTCCGTTACGAAACGCGCTACTTGAGAGGTGACCTTTGTGGCGGTATCCTCTGGGAAAATCTTGAAAAAATATCCATTCATGAGCTCCTGATAAAAAAATACAACCTGCCGCTGACCACTGTATGGCAAAAAATGACCGCCGTTGCACTGCCGGCTCCCGTTGCCGACCTGTTTCACGAAGCCTCCGGTTTCCCGGCATTCCGCATTCAACGCCTGACCTTCACCAATAAAGACCCCGTCACTTTTGTGGAGTACTATATCCGCGGTGAGCTGGCGTTCGAAGACACGTTGTCGATAGACGGAGAAAACAGTGGCCGCCTCCTGGAACTTGCATACTGAACTCCATTGTCGCCTAAAAATTGTGAATTTGGTCGAAAAGGGAAGATATTCAACGAAATTTCACAAAAATTCCTTTACTTTGCCCCACCATCTTTCCGAATCATTCGATTTTGCTTGAAAAACCGGATTCGAATAAAAAACCTCTTTGTTACCAGCAGGTTACCAAAAAACAAAATTAATATTAACTTTGATTACAGCTCGTTACCAATTGCATCCTCCGCAGCCGCTCCCGGGTATATAGCGGCATTCCGGTTTGACAAGTCATGGCTCCCCCCTTAGTGTAACGATACGTACAGATACTGGAGACAGATCACATGAAACAGGTGAAAGAAAAACTGTTTTTCCGCCTGAAAAGCAAGGGAATGGCACAAAGTCTGATTCCCAGCTTTATGAGAATTTTGTCCAATTCGCTTTACGCGAGCCCGCACATGGAGCATTTAGACGTGAAAAAGCGTTTGAAATATCTGGGGTGGGATGATTTCGAATTGGATTATTTTACATATCAGCTCGCCAAGGAGTCCCTGACTGCCTCCGGTATGCACAGCCTCAAATATGAAACCGGACACTGGTTTCGAAGCAATTTTCTACCCGAAAACTAGCGCCCTTGATCACCTCCGTTTTTCATTTTCGCTGCAATGGCGCTGGCTATTTCTGTGGGATACCGGCAACCGCATCACCCGTGGACAAAGGAAAAAACAGTAACTGATCATGCCAACACCCCGGACAGGCGCTCCCTGTTCGCCAATCGCAACATCCGACTGTTCCTACTTTTCCGGATTTTTTTCAATGCCCGGTTCTACTACCCGGTGTTCACCATCCTGTTCCTGGATTTCGGGTTAACCCTATCACAGTTCGCCATCCTGAACGTCGTCTGGGCCGCCACCATCGTTTTACTGGAAGTGCCGTCAGGCGCTTTGGCCGATACCGTCGGCCGCCAGAAGCTTCTGGTTTTCACCGGCGTTCTGATGGTGTTCGAAATCGGAATACTCTGCTTTGCTCCCCGGGGAAACCCCGACCTTCTCTTCGCTCTTTTCCTGATCAATCGAGTCATCAGCGGAACGGCAGAAGCTTCGGCCAGCGGTGCCGACGAAGCGATCGCCTATGACTCCCTCAAAGCGGATGGGATGGCGCATGAATGGGGCCGTGTGCTGGAAATCCAGATCCGATGTCAATCTGCGGCTTACATTGCCGCCATGTTGATCGGTGCAGCGGTCTACGATCCTGCACTCATGCAGACCATCGGAGACTATTTGGGATTGGGCGTTGTCTTCACCCAGGACATGACCCTTCGGTTTCCCCTCTATCTGACATTCGTTATGGCCCTGATCACCTTGTTTATTGTCCTCCGGATAAAGGATATCCGGCCGGCTGACGAAAAAGAATGCCTTCCGCTGGAAGAATGCGGACCATCCATCCGCGAGGCATTTCGATTAACCTTTAATGCCGGCAAGTGGATCCTGGGAACCCCTTTTGTATTGGTTATCATCATGAGCGGCCTGTTGTTTGACGGTATCAGCCGTGTGGTCATCACACTGTCCAGCCAGTATTACCGCGTCATCGACCTGCCGGAGGCCTCTTTCGGCCTGATCGGGGCCGGAATCGCCACACTCGGCCTTTTTCTGCCCAGAATCGCCCGCCGCATGGCGGACGGAAACAGGCCCGCAGCAAACATGGCTGCCCTGGCAGCCGCTATTGCCCTGGGACTCACCGGGATGTCCTTTTTTATACCGGGGGGCGGCCTCATCCCCGCCGCGTTGCTGTTTTCCGCCATGTACTTCACCGGTTTTTTTACCAGCTACTACATCAACCGGGAAACCGAATCCCACCAACGGGCAACGGTACTGAGCTTCAAGGGGTTAGCCTTCAACCTGTCGTATGGTCTGCTGGGGATGTTTTATTCTTTGCTGTTGGCATTCTATCGGCAAGGGGCGTCTGTGCGCTCAGCCGACATGGACCCGACCGCCATCGAAAATTTTATTTTTATGGATTCATTTATCTGGTTTCCGGTCAGCTTCGCAGTTCTGTTCACAATGTTATTGCTGCTGTCCCTCCGGCTGCTGCGCCGTTCCAAAACGAGCATTTCATGCCCTTAAGAGGTGCCCGGGATAGCCATAAAAATGATTAGAAGCCATCTCAAAAAAGTCTTTTGGCCCAATATCTTCGTTGGGCGCTTGTTTCAACTCCTCG
>CAZKYZ010000110.1:6130-10493 GCA_964557055.1 uncultured Desulfobacterales bacterium | reverse complement strand
AGACTATATCGGCGTGGGCGGTTACCTCCCATGGTTTGTCACTGACAGCGACTTCGCGGCCGATAGCTTCCGCCAGTGCCTGCGCAGACGAGATACTGCGGCTGGAGAATCCGCAGGGTGCGTAACCACATTGCGTCAGAAATATTCCCAGAGCTGTTCCCAATTTACCGCAGCCAATGATGGCGAATCGATTTTTTTTCATTTTTTCCCCGATGTGACGGTTGTTATTGACCAGAGGCATTCTATTGATTTGTTTTGGGTGACCAGATGATTACCTGCCTCTTGAAATCAATACTGTAGGTATGATTCTGAAGAAAGCTCATTCCCAGGATGCCGTCTAAATCGGGAATCGGTGGCTTTCCGTTGAAAATCGATACCGGTACATGGTTCATGCTAAACGGCCCAACGGAGATATAATCAAGCGTCGATTTCTGGGTGTTGATGCTTCCTCCGATTCCTTTAATGCGGTTATTTTCTCCGGAAAGGAGGTACAGTTTTGCGGCAATTTTTTTAGACAGCAATATTGTTGTTGCTCCAGTATCCAGCAGGAAAAGGCCTTCGGTTTCGTCCCCCAGGTAGCCCATTTTGACGGGGACGAAAATCAGGTTGTTTTTGACGACGATTCTGGTTTCATAGCGTTTTTTTTCTTCCGCCGCCATTTGTTTCTGGGCTGCTTTTATTTCTTTCTGGTCTTCGATTTCGGTATGTCTTTTTTCTTGTTCATGCAGCAAAAGGATTTCATGCTGTGAAAGATCGTCGGACGTTTCCGGGAAGATTTCAATTTGGCTATGGTACTGAGGTGGAATCCTGCTCAGATCATCGACGAATATTCGTTTGCCGTTTTCATCCGTATAGTGATAGAAGGCGGCATTACCCTGTGGGGGGAACAGCGGAAGTATAAGGCTTACGGCAAGCAACGCCGCAAACGAAATGGTTATAAAACGCATGGCTGCAGAATCAGTATTCTTCCGAAACGATTGATTTGATTACATCTTTCTGCTGTTGGGTGATATCCGTGAAGCTCACGATGATGCCGCTGGACAGACGGTTGGTGACCCTCCCACTGATCATGAGTGGTACGCCGATTTTATCCGGGGTAAAGGTCAGCGTCACTTCTTGCCCGATAAAAAACGATTCGTGCGCTACAATAAATGTGCCGGTTGTGTTTAAATCGTAAGCAAATCCTTTGTAGGATGCATCATCCGTGTCATACTCGACTGGAATTTTTTCTTCTTCATTGGGATATGGCGTCGACATTTCTATAAAATCGTCCTCTAAATCGTAAGTCGTTTCCGGTTCACCGGACAGCTTCAGAACAATTACGGTTATATTGTCATCTCCACCTCTTTCATTGGCAAGATCCGTTAACATCTCAGTAGATTTTTCCGGCTGGTTTTCCTGAACTTTTTGCAGGATTTCTTCGGAGGTAACCAGATCACTCAACCCATCGGAACAGATGATGACGGAGTCGCCGTTTCGATATTTTATTTCGCGTGTATCGACACGAACGGTTTCACGTGTCCCGACTGCCCTTGTGAGCATGTGCCGGAACTGTTTACCCAGTGGTTTAGCACCCCGCGGGGCGAGGGCCTCCTGTTCTGCCATGACCGTGTGAAGTGTTGAAATCAATTTGATTTTCTTGTTCCTGACCAGATAAATGGGGCTGTCACCAACATTGCCGGCAATCATGGTGCCATTCGTAAAGAATACGACGGATATAGTGGTTCCCATGCCCCGGCGGTCAGAATTTTCATGGCTTGCGTTGTATACATTGCGATTGGCTTTATTGATACCGGCGATAATCTGTTTGGCTTCTTTTGAAACCGGCCTGTCCGAACCGATTAGATTTTTTACATCACCGTTCCGGGTCGAATTTTGCATGTAGTCATGCAGAATATCGATCATCATTCGGCTGGCGACTTCACCGGCTTTGTGACCACCCATTCCGTCTGCAACCGCATAAAGGTTCATTGCATCATCAATAAGGAATGTATCCTCATTGTTTGATTTTCTTTTGCCGATATCTGTAATTCCTGCTGCATCAACAACTGTCATTTGTTCTCCTGTGCCATTTTTTGCGCAGTTACGTCCGCCCTGATTGTGACAAACTGACCATGTGATTCCAACCTGCAAGTAAAATCGTTACCCCACGACAACCGTACCGGTATTTTCCCGTAAGAATTACAAAAAGTGAACCAGTATAGGGTCACCTAAAATATAGAAGGAGCAGGGAGGGGAGTCAAGTGAAAGTTATGAATGTCCTCCAGGCTGTCTTGGCGCCAAAGCGTTCTTATACGCACTTTCGGCTTCCTGGTAAAAACAGGGTTCCTGGTTGCGGTATCTTTTTGAGAAATGAAAAATGGTATACGTTTTTACATTTGCCAATCCAGCGATTGTTCCCGCTTGGTGCGCGGTAAGGTGGTGCTTGTCGCCGGCGATTTTACTGTCCGTTTGCAAAAAAGCGGCTTCGATGAAAAGATGGTCCGAACTGATTGATAGATCGATCATTTTTTTGCTGTTGGCAGTGTGGTAGGCGGCATCCGTAATATAGGCAATTTTTTCTCCGGTGGCTACCGTGGCGATTTGATCAAAAAGGTCTTTTGTGCGTATCCGGCAGCGGTTGCCATTGATGGTGTCCACCTGAATCGATTTTCGTGATGCGCCTTCCTGCAGAAATGTGTCTATGAACTCTCTTACCCATGGTCCCGGCTTAAAATTTAATTCACAAAGTGCATTTTCTCGGATTCTGATATGGTCGTTTTCCCGGAATGCAAATCCAAGCACGGGGATTTTATGATCAAGGACGGCGCAGGAAACCGAGAAAAGAGAATCATGGCAGATAATGCTTGACCGGTGAATTTCGGTTACCGGCGCGGTGGATGGAATAAAACTGTTTTTGCTTGAAAAGTTTTGCCGAACGATCCGGTTCTCGTGGATTTCAGCAACACACAGTCGAAGATGATCTTTGTAGGTATCGGAAAGGTTCCATTGATAGGCCCTCAGTTTGCTCGAAATGTTTTCCAGAAATCCGTCCGGCCCGAATAGAAAAAGCTCTTTTTGCCTGCCGAGGAGCAGGCGCAAAATACGATCGAATCCAGCGAAATGGTCCATGTGGGTATGGGAAATAAAGATGTGGCTGATTCTGGAAATATCAGATGGCGTCAATGCCTGTTGCATTTCACCGGCATCGAAAAGAATGATGCGGTTATCATTGGATAAGGAAATGATTATACCGGGGTCCTCGAACGGACCGTTAACAGGGAAGGCTTGCATTCGCCTGTCCGTTATTTGGGCAAAATGGCGTTTACCTGATGATGGATGCACAGGTAGATATCTTCGTCAGAGCCATAGATGTCGATGATATCCTTGTGGTTGATCAGGGTTTCGAGAACGAAAGCGGTTAAATAAAGGCTGACGATATTCGGGTTGGGAACCAGTTTTCGAAATGGCGACGTTTTGTAATCAATTTCGAAGTCGTCTTCCCTGCCCAATGTCTCCAAGCAATACTGGATCTGATTTTCCAGACTTTGCTTGCTCTGTATTTCAATAAGTTTCCGCTCAATCAGCTTCATGGAAATGGCATTGGCCAGCGGTTCCATCAGTTCTTTGGCGTTGCTGATCGCTTTTCTGCGGGCAAATTCTATAGAAGATTCTATTTTGGATAGAATGCTGGACTCCCGATTGCTCGGCCGGAAGATCTTAGCCATTCGTTTCCCCTTGTTTCGTATGTCTATGGTTAACGGCGGTCGAATATATTGTCGCCGACATAATAAATTTTAATTGCTCGCAATGCAAGCAGAATTATTCATACCGATAGCGTGGCGTCTGTTTCTTCAATCAGGAGTTGCAGCGATTTTTTCCCGTTCCATCGGTTCCATCGAATTCGGAAAGCAACTCGCTGGAAAAACGATGTATTCTTGTCGTCCGGGCGTGCATTAAACTGGATGGCAGGGAGGCCGCCGCTGAATGGCTTCGGCTTTTGGGAAAGAACCATGCGGTGGTGTTTTCGCGCCACGATATGGGATGACAGAACAGTCACATTTTTCGCCATGAAAACAGGTTCCCGGTTACTCGATCCGAAAGGCTTCAATCGTTCCAGTTCATCCGCCAGGGCAGGTGAGATCGCATCAAAAGTGATCTCCGCATCAATGGTTAGCTCTGGAAAGATATCACGGCCGGCTACTTTTGTGGAAACGATATCCTCCAGGCATTGTTGCAAAATACCGATTTTTTCCGGTTTGATGGAAAGACCGGCCGCCATGGCGTGTCCTCCGATGGCCTCCATATGTTCAGCGCAGGCGAGCAGGGATTCATATAGGTTGATGCCGGGGATGCTTCTTGCGGAACCCTTTCCAAGACCCTC
>CAZKYZ010000110.1:0-6120 GCA_964557055.1 uncultured Desulfobacterales bacterium | reverse complement strand
GTTGATATCAGGATAACCGGACGATGGAATGTTTCGGCTAACCTGGATGCAATGATGCCCAAAACGCCCTGGTGCCAATCTTTCGAATGGAGCACCAGCGGAATGGCGGTTTTATCCAAGTCCGCAAATGGAATATTCTGTGTGATTTCAGTATAGATGGCTGTTTCCATCTCCCGTCGTATCCCGTTCAAATGGTCCAGTTGGGATGCTGCTGTTCGGGCAGTCTCATCGTCTTGGGCGGTTAACAGAGCCAATGCCGCACCGGCGTGGTCAATTCTTCCGGCTGCATTCAGCCTTGGGCAAAGCCGGAAAGCAAGATCGTTCTCGTCCATTTGCCCTTCCATGCAGGCCGCTTTTTTCGCCAGGGCGGCTATTCCTGCCCGTGATGCGTGATTCATTAATGAAATTCCGGTCTTAACAAGGATTCTGTTGGCACCGATAAGGGGTACAAGATCTGCTGTTGTCCCTAGCGCAACCAGGTCGCAATATTTTTTGAGGTTTGGTTCCGGAATATTCTCCCAAAATGATTGTTCGCGAAGAAATGTCCGAAGTGCGATGGCAAGGTAGAATGCAACACCGGCTCCGGATAGAAATCCCAGTCCGGAAGGGCAGTCCGGTCTTTTGGGGTTGATGACGGCAACAGCTGCCGGGATTTCTTTGCCGATTTCGTGATGATCTGTAATAACCGTATCAATACCCTTGGCAGCGGCCATCTGTACGGCATCGTAACTGGTGGATCCGCAATCCGCCGTTACAATCAGAGATACGCCGTCCTGAAAGGCTTGTTCAATAACTGTTCCGGGTTTTAGGCCATACCCTTCCCTGATTCGGTGGGGAATATGCCAGTGTACATCCCCTCCCGCTTGTTTCAGAAACTGAAAAAGGATGACGGTAGCGGTAACGCCATCCACATCGTAGTCTCCGAATACCAAAATACGCTCATTGTTATTCAAAGCGGTATAAATACGGTGAACGGCCTTGTCCATATCTTTCAAAGAGAGCGGGGTATGCAGATTCGCAAGTGAGGGGTTCAGATAAGGCCCGGCAAGTTCCGGGCTGTTCATGCCTTTGTTAATTAGTATTGCGGCGATGACGGGAGATACGGACAGCGTTTTCGACAGTGATCGGATGGCTTCTTTTTCCGGATGATGTATCTTCCATTTTTTTTTCATGCTCAGGGCATATACATGAAAATAGAATTGCAGACAAGTCGGAATGGGATCTCAACCGTTGGGATTTCTCTTGAAAATCTGAAAATGATGATGATACTAATAAAATCAACATGCAACCAACGGACAAACGGCACTGTTTTGGCGATGCTGGTGATAAAGAATTGAAAGATACTGGAGAAAAGAGGTCCTTTTCAACGATACGCAAGTACTATCACATCAGCAGAAGAGAAATTAGCTACCTGAAATTTATTCTGGAGGCCTATGACGGGATTGCGGTTTTGACAACTGTCGATTCCTTTAAGGGGCTCGTTTTTCTCACCGTCGCTCCCGGCTGCCAGAAGGAGGTGGACCAGGTTCTGAAAGACCTGGCCAATGACATTATGATCCGGGAAATTGATCCTGAAACGGTAGTGGCTCATGGGGATGAATGTTTTTCAACATCAGGATAAAAAAATGGATACCCGATACCTCTATATAAATACCATCGGCTGTCAGATGAATGTATACGACTCCGAGCGCATCGAAGCAGCCCTTTTAACGGATGGACATGCCCTGACCGAATCTCCCGATCTTGCCGATATTGTTATTGTAAACACCTGTTCAATACGCGAGAAAGCGGAACAGAAAGCCTTCTCATTTATTGGAAGGCTGCCCGGTCTGAAACGAACAAAACCCGGACTTATCATCGCTGTCGGCGGGTGTGTCGCCCAGCAGGAAGGGCAGCTGATCTTAGAACGTTTTCCATTTGTGGATCTGGTCTTCGGGACCCACGCCATTGGAAGAGTGCCGGCCTTGATCGAACGAATACGACGTGGTGGGGCTCGTCTGGTGGATATTGATTTTGAATCCGGAATTTCAGAGCCGGAAAAACATCATCTCCCTCAGGCCAGAAAATCCCTATCCAAATTTGTGACCATTATGCGAGGCTGTGAAAATTTCTGTACCTACTGTGTCGTTCCGTTTGTGAGAGGCCGCGAGGTCAGCCGCGATCCGAAGGCCATTATAGCAGAAATCAGAACACTCGTGGATAACGGCGTCCGCGAGGTAACCCTTCTCGGTCAGAATGTCAACAGCTACGGAAAGAAGGAAAGGCATTGCTCCTTCGCAGAACTGCTGGCAATGGTCGACAGGATCAATGGACTGTTGCGGATTCGATTTACGACATCTCATCCCAAGGATCTGTCAACCGAACTCATCCATGCCTTTGGGGCATTGAATAAACTATGCCACCATATTCATCTCCCGGTCCAATCCGGATCTGATCGCGTTTTACGACGAATGAATAGAAAGTATTCTATCGCAAACTACCTGAAACAGATAGACCATCTGCGGGTGACATGCCCGGATATCGGCATTTCCACCGATTTTATCGTTGGATTTCCCGGGGAATCAAAAGAAGATTTTGAGAAAACACTTCGTTTGGTTCGTCGAGTTGAATTTGACAGTCTGTTTGCCTTTAAATATTCCGACCGGCCCAATGTGCCGGCTGCAGGATTTGACGACAAACTTGCAGAAAACGTCAAGGCGGAGCGGCTCAAACAATTGCTTGAGCTGCAGGAGGATAGTGCCCGGAAGAAAAACAGCACTCTGATCGGTACCTGCCAGGAAGTGCTCGTGGAAGGTTTGAGCAAAAAGAAAGTATCCGATGCGCCAGGGGAATTTGGTGCTGCAACCCAGTGGTCGGGGAGAACCGGGACCAATAAAATCGTAAATTTTGAATGGGATGATGCCTCCGGCGGTTTTGAAGAGTTAACCGGCAAGGTTGTGGAGATCGAAATAACAAAGGTGCATGCCAATTCTCTGCATGGACGGATACAAAAAAAGAAATCCCGAGAAATAAACGCCTGCAAAGGAGAAAAAGTCTATGCAGCTTAAGGTTAGTATCGCGGGCTTGACGATGGATCCTGCCTCCAACACCCCGATTATTATATTGCAGGCAGAGGATGAGCGGACCGTACCCATCTGGATTGGTTTACTGGAAGCGACTTCCATCGCATCGGCCATGCAGAATATTCAATTTGACAGGCCCATGACGCACGATCTTTTCAAGAACTTCTGTGACCTGGCAGGTGTCAAGGTAACCAAGGTAGAGGTATGCGATATCGTTGACAACACCTTTTATGCCAGAATACACTTGGTCACTGACGATCTGCATTCCAGTATGGACGCCCGCCCCAGCGACGCCATAGCGATAGCACTTCGGTTTGACGCCCCGATTTATGTGGAGGAATCCGTCATTGAACATTCGACTGCGGGCAAAAATGAAGGGGTGGCTTTGGACGCCAGCGCGGAAGGCAGGAAATGGACAGATTATCTCGAAAGCCTGTCGCCTGAAGATTTCGGAAAATACAAGATATAAATCATCCCAAGCGGCCCCGCCCAGTGGTTCTTACAGCCGCCGTTCAGGGTATCTGCCGGGGTTCTCCCGCAATGCGGGAGGAAGACTTACCGGCCGCCGCTACATCAAATCCTGAATATTGGCCAGCCGGTTACTGAGATCCAGCAGTTCGGTCTGTGCCGACATTAGAAACGATTTTAAATCGGATGTGCTTTGGGAATCAAAAGCGGTCACCACCCCGGCAAATTTAATTTCAAAGGGAATGTCCTTGATCATGAACTCGTGGGCCTTCAACAGCCGCGTAATTCTTCCCAGGGCGAGCCTGGCGTTTTGCTTATCGGTCATGGGTTGCAGGACCAGGATCATTTTTGTGTCGAACATGCCAACGATGTCAGTCTCCCGCACAATACCGGCCAGATCAACCAAAACAACCTTAATGACATCATCCCATGAAACCTGGACCCCCCGTACCGGCTTTTTCGGGATAACCTTGATCGCGGAAAAAGAGAGGAGGGAAAAGGGTGTGCCATATCGGTGAGAACGGAAGATCTCCTTCTCCAGTATATACAAGGTACTGGCCCGGTTAAGTGTCCCCCGGGGGGAAGATTTCGCGGCGCGGGTGCCGACGACGTCCTTTTTTTTAACGCCTTCGGGGCTCCCCAGTATTTCGTCAAAGACGGCTTGAAATTTTTCTTCGTCCACCCCTTTATTCACAAGGTTCTGTTTGACTTCGTCAAGAATAAGCCGCAGCTCATCTTCATTGTCCGCTTTTCCCGACAGGAGCTTGAAAATTGTTTCCCTGGTAACAGTGCCGGCTTCCGCGGTGCTGATCTGTCGAAAGATTAAGGAAGATTGGAGGTTGCGAATACTTTCTTCCATTCTCTCTACCAGACGATTTTCCACATTGTTCAATACGCCGGTGTCAATATTTTTTTCCCGCAGTTTGCTCATCAGTTTCGTACGAATTTTAGAGAGCAGTTGATGGATTTGGGCCCCGTCGGAATGCGGGTCTTTTTCTGTCTCATCAAGCGCCATTTCCGTGCCGATCTGTTCCACATAGTCTACCAGCAGATTAGAGAGAACCTTATCATCGCCGGTACCTTTGCGGATTTCGGCAGCCAGGCAGATTAACTCGGCGGCTTCGCCGGGATTTTTCATTACTTCCGATATCAGTTCATCGGGATCAAGGCCGATTTTTTCGGCACTGTCTTCGAGCACTTTGGACAGTTCATCGCTTTGCAGTTCGTTTTTCAGCTCCTGAACGAGTTGAAGGAAATCCGACAGGGGCATTCCTTCAGAAAGCAATGCCTGTTTTAATCTGGGAAGGATACGCTGCAGTTCTCCGGTTTCCGGTACAAGCCGCAATACAATTTGAGCAAGCCGGAGGATAGAAATAGATCACCGGCTGTATTCAACCATTATCAGCCGGATCAGGACACTGTCCGTGATTTCATCGGCTTCATCTCGGATTTGATCCTCGGAGATATAAACAACTCCCTTCTCTTTTTGGGCTTCGATACCCTCCAGGAGTTGTTGTTTCATGTCGAAGACCCCTTCAGCCAGTTTTGTCAGACTGATATCCGATGGCTGGTTTAAGGCCACGTCGACCTGCTCACGGAACTGTTGCAGTTGATAGGTCAGGGCATGCCCCGGTTTTTGCCCTTTGTCGGCCATTTCGCTGCAGGAGGTTAGATCCGCCGCGATCATTTTTTGGGACATTTCCCTGGGGCTGTCCAGAAGGCTCTGGATAGAAAGGTTTTTTTCGAATTCTTCAAAAACCACATTGGCAGCTATCATCTCCAGAATGTCTTCCGAGCTAGGTCCTGAAGGGCCATCTTTTGCAGCAGTTCCGGGTGATTCTTCTTCCTGTGATTCAGCTCTTTGAATGGTACTCGCCAATTCGTCTTTGTCGATAACTTCATCGTCGGAAGTCATTTTTTTAAAAAAAACATAATTGATCTTAATACGTTTCAGGCCCTTTTCGGAAATAACGGCCTTCATGACGTCGGCATTTGGATATACCTTCAGGTCAGAAAAAACCTTAATAAACAGTTTCAGTTCCTCATTGGTTACTCCTTTTTCGAAGGATAAAGATTGAAGATCTGCTTTTTTAAAATGAACGGCCATTTTGGCAGCGTTAATTTTCGGATCGAACGGTTCATCTTCAATAAAAAATTGTTCACGATTCATAATCACCACCAATGGCGATTGGGAATTAAGTCCCTGGGTTAACGCATTGAAAAATTGATCGATGGAACGAACCGCCGCCGGATGTTCGGCATTGTACATGGAAACCTGATTGAACACGAGATTGAACATCCGGCAGATTTTATCGGAAATCACCTTTTTCAGCCTTGGTTTCTCAGTGGACATGATTATTCACCATTCAGATATTGTTTCTGATACCAGTTCAGGACGTCGATGAACTCCCGGCAGGAATTAAATCGTTGGGCGGGATGGTAGGCGACAGCCTTTTGAATGATTCGATCCATGTGTTCATTCAGGGTCGGATTCAGCTCGGATGGTTTTTTTAGAAAAATACCATCTTTGGCATCTCGCTTATGCTTCAGCATGTCAATCATGGAAGTGTAATCAGGGATCGGCAACGCG